>DGGP01000061.1 GCA_002392265.1 Firmicutes bacterium UBA3871
AAACATCAAATCCGCAAAGAAAAGAATTTCCGTTATTGACAGAAAGACTTCCAGAAACAGACGTATCAAGAATCATCTGAAGACTATCCTGAAGAACTTTGACCTTGCTATCGAAGCAGGCAACAAGGATCTCGCAAAGGAAAAGCTCCAGCTGGCAGAAAAGAAGCTCATGCAGGCAGCTGCAAAGGGCACTGTTCACAAGAACGCTGCTTCCAGAAAGGTTTCCAGATTAACAAAGAGATTCAATAAAGCATTCTAAATCTCACCCGTCCCCACCGGCCTATAAGTTAAATAGGCAATGTGAGTGCCTCGTAGAGGTGAACGCAAAAAAGCAGAAGGATGTGTCTCCCTTCTGCTTTATTTTTTTGATTTTTTATTGTATGTATATTTCTACGAAAAGCTTTATTCCAGGTTCAGGTCTCCTGCCTTTATCCAGCCAATCTTTCTGGCAACATTGCCGAATATCCAGGTTAAAACTCCGGGCAGCACGATGCAGATCAAAACCAGACCGAGCCAATCAAAGCCGGTCGGGCTGATTGCAACAGCACCTGCCGCTGCAGCAGCTTCTGAAGGCTCCAGCCAGCCTGTGATAACCCCTATAGGGCCGCACAAGCCGCATGTTCCCATGCCTGAATTGATTGCCGCGCCGTTCATCTGAAGCTTGAACACGCATGTTGCAATCGGGCCTGTTATCATCGAAGCGAGAATCGGCGGAATCCATATCCTGCCGTTTCTGAGGATGTTCGGCATCTGGAGCATGCTGGTGCCGATTCCCTGCGAAATCAGACCGCCCCACTTGTTCTCGCGGAAGCTCATTACCGCAAAGCCGACCATCTGCGCACAGCAGCCCGCAACAGCAGCGCCACCCGCAAGTCCCGTCAGGGAAAGTGCAGCACAAATTGCTGCGGAAGAAATCGGCAGTGTCAGGAAAATGCCCACGATTGCAGAGACGATTACTCCCATCAGGAACGGTCTCAGCTCCGTTGCCCACATTATGAGATTGCCCAGCCAGGATGCGCCCGCACCGATAGGTGGAGCAATCAGATAAGCAACTCCCACTCCTACAAAGATAGTAACAAGCGGCGTAACTATCATATCAACCTTTGTTTCCTTTGAAACCATTTTGCCGACTTCGGCAGCTATGATTGCTATGAAAAGAACTGCAAGCGGACCGCCTGCGCCGCCAAGGCTGTTAGCGGCATAACCTACTGCCGCAAGTGAAAAAAGAACCAGGTTCGGACTGTGTAGTGCATAGCCGATTGCAACTGCCATCGCAGGACCGCTCATTGCCATTGCAAAGCCGCCCATCTCCGCGAGCCATTCAATCCCGCACTGAGTTCCGACCGTTTTGATTATCGTTCCAATAAGAAGAGAACAGAAAAGGCCCTGTGCCATAGCTGATAACGCTTCCAGTCCGTACCTTTTCCACGATACAACAATGTCCTTACGCTTAAGGAACGCTTTAAACTTTTCCATTTTTTGTTATGTTTACCTTTCTACCCAATGATTAAATATTAGAATTTTACAGGGACAGAGAATCTCATACACTGTTCCTGTATGCCTATCATGAGTCTGTCGAGCGAAATGATTTCACCGTCGATAGACACCCTGAAAGGCTCGGAAAGTGAACTTATGCGCACATTGTGCACAGTCTTGTATGATATGATCCGATCAACTCCTTTCTCCTGAAGGTGGGTTCCCTTGCTGTACTTTGGGAAAAGACTGATGAACTTTGCTCTTGAAATATTTCGCACAAGCTGTGCGTCAAAAATCCCGTCATCAAGTCTGGCCAGAGGATTGCTCATCACGCCGCCACCGCAAAAGCACCCATTAGCGATGGAAATCAGTAAAAGCTTTCCTTTGTGCACCTCTTCCCCGTCGAATTCAATTCTCAGGTTAGCACCCTTCTTTTTGATTAATATTATTGCCACGCCGATTATGTAGGCCAGTGAGCCCGATATCAGTGGCAGCTGCTTTAATTTTGCGGCCATATCGACTACATTGCAGTCAAAGCCTATATTGAACATATTCGCACAATATCCCGAATATATGTCATCCTCCAAGTCACCGGGCTGCTTCAGCACACCCTGATACTCCATCAAATCTATAGTCGTCTCCTCGCCGAGAAGCTGCGCCCTGATGTCGGTGAAGCTGCCTGCAAAAGGAAAGTTCCTTACAAAGTCGTTACCCGTTCCCAGCGGCACACAGCCGACAATAGCGTTTGTATGCCCTACTGCTCCGCTTATGACTTCGTTCAGAGTTCCGTCGCCGCCACATGCGAAAAACCTGACTGTCTCGGGAGTTTCGGAAAGTATACGGTTTACATAGTGTGTTGCTTCGCCGGGGTCGGAGGTCTTGTGTATTTCGACGTCAATCTCGAGTCTTGCAGCTGCTTCCTTGATGTCCCTAACGAGCTCGTCGTTGGCAGCGCCCTGTCCGGCACAAGGGTTCAAAATGAATATGTTTCGATCAATCATATGAATCTCCTGTCAGAAATTAAGTATCGCCGGTGTTCCCAGCTCTACCGGGCCTTCTATAAAGACCTTTTCGATTAATGCCGCACTTTCAGGGCTCTCTATGCCTCTGCTGACGGAAGCAACTATCTTCCCCGCAGGTTGCGAAAGCTCAAAGCTATAGCTGCCTGCCGGCTTATCGTACGCCAGTGCTACTGCTGCCGCAACAGAGCCCGACCCGCAGCTGCCTTCGAAATAAGTCGTGTCGACATCGCGCACATAGACAACAGGCACCATGCTGAGCGTCTCTTTTTCTATGAACATCACGCCCATTGCCGGCGGGTCATACTTCGCGCAGACTGCTTTTTTGTACTCCTCAAATGTCTCAGCGCTCGCAGGGACATCCCAAAGCACCAGATGCATTATGCCGCCCAGGTCCACCAATACACCTTCCGTGCCGTCGTTTCCGATTTCATGCCAGTTACGGACGCTTTTCGGCTTTGGCATCTCAATTTTAGTATAATTGGTTTTTGTATTTATCTCAACATCAATCGGATGCTCGGCACCGCTGACATCAACGGTCACCTTTGTATCGCCTTCAAGCTTTAATCGATTAATTGCATACCAAAGCGCGAAGCTGCGCGATGCATTGCCGCAAAACTCCAGCCCGCACATTTCCATGCGGTTGCCCTCCTTTATGAAGGCCACCTGCTCTCCGCCCAGCTCCTCCATTGCGAGAAGCCTTTTTGCGATTTCCTGATATTCACTGCGCTCCACCGGGCTCGTCACAAAAATCGTGATATTTCCCGCGGGATTTGCTACAAAAAATTCAACACTTTTCATAAAACACCTCTATTTGGGCTGTACGCCCACCACCCTTGAGCAAGTTTTATGCTCCGCAATAGCTAAAATGCGTTGCCGGAGCATAAACGGCAAACGATTTATGGAATTATATTTATGCTCCGCAATGGCTAAAATGTGTTGCCGGAGCATAAACGGCAAATAATTATAATTTTTCTTTTTCTATGGGCGAATAACTACGGTTTCTTTGGATGCTACTGCGGCTGCGATCAGGCCTTCGACATCGAGCTTTGACTCGGACTCGAGGATTTTCTCGAGCTTTGGCTTTGTGGTCGGATGCTTTGGCAGGAAGACCGTACAGCAGTCCTCGTACGGCTCAATCGACTTTTCGTAGGTGCCGATTTCCTTTGCCTTTTCCATAATATCAACTTTGTCCATTGCAATCAGCGGTCTCATGACCGGCATCTGCACGGAAGCGTCGGTTACAACCAGCGCTTCTGCTGTCTGGCTTGCTACCTGAC
>DGGP01000117.1 GCA_002392265.1 Firmicutes bacterium UBA3871
GCGAAAACGCCAAATCGGTGCCTGTCCCCAAATTCGCCTTCTGATGCGCTTTAAGCGAAATAAAGGTTTGTGGTTACATACTCAGGGTCGCTGGTAACATCAATACCAAGGGAGCGGAGCGTATGCTCGTCGTGCTCGGAGAGAATTGCCGTACAGTGAGCCTTGCAGCCGCGGAGCTCCTTTAGCTTTGCCGCTGCCATTTCAGCCGCAGGGTTAGTTGCGGAGGAGATTGTGAGTGCCGAGAGAATTTCCTCGAGGTTTAATGAAGTGCGGTCCTGGAGGAGCACATCCACCTTGAGATCCTGAATGCTCTTGAGGACGCTAGGCGTGATGAGAGGTATGTCATCGCCTATTCCCGATATACGTTTTACGGCATTGAGCACTGCTGCGGCAGCTGCAACCATACGACGTGAGCTGCGGCCTGTTACGATGGTGCCGTCCTGAAGTTCAATCGCCATTACTACGACATTCTGGAACTTCTCTTCGTCGCAGCGGCGCTTTTGCTCCGCATAGTCACGGGCAGGTGCCACTACCGAACGGTCCATCTCTGTCAGTCCCATGGAGTCCATCAGCAGCTTTATGCGTTCCATCGTACCCGCTTCAATCTTTCCCTTTTTATAATCTACCTGCGCAATCATGTAGCGGCGGATAATTTCCTGGCAGGCAGCTTCCTTTACCACCTCATCATCGGTGATTGCAAAGCCTGCTCTGTTAACGCCCATATCTGTCGGTGATTTGTACTCGGACTCTTCACCGGTAATCTTTTCGATGATTCTGCGAAGCAGTGGGAATGCGTCGAGGTCGCGGTTGTAGTTTACTGCCATCTCGCCGTAAGCCTCCAGATGGAAATTGTCGATCATGTTTACATCCTTTAAGTCCGCAGTAGCTGCCTCGTACGCAACATTTACAGGATGCTTCAGCGGCAGATTCCAGATAGGGAAGGTCTCGAACTTTGCGTAACGAGCCTTTACTCCCCTCTTATATTCATGATAGAGCTGTGAAAGTGAGGTAGCCAGCTTGCCGGAGCCGCCGCCCGGGCCTGTAACAACCACCAGCGGTTTTGTAACCTCGATGTAAGGATTTGCACCGTAGCCTTCCTCGGATACGATAGTATCAACGTCCGTAGGATAGCCCTTTGTGAACTGATGCTTGTAGGTGCGAATGCCTCTGCGCTCGAGCTTGTTGATGAACATGTTAACAGCCGGCGCATCGATGTATCTGGTTACAACGACTGAATTAATCGTCAAATCGTACTTGCGGAACATGTCGATCAGACGCAGGGTTTCAAGGTCGTATGTTATACCGAAATCCTGACGGGTCTTGTTTGTGGTGATATCACCCGCATAAATGCAGATAATAATCTCCGCCTGATCCTTCATTTTTTGCAGCAGCTTGATTTTGGCATTTTCGTCGAATCCGGGCAGTACACGCATCGCATGCTTGTCCTGGACCAGTTTGCCTCCGAACTCCAGATAAAGTCGCTGCCCCTGTCCTTGGTCGATTCTGCTGAGAATGTATTTGGACTGCTCTTCAATATACTTTTCTGCCGAGAATCCGATTTTTCTGTCCATCATATTTCACCTCTCTTTGATTACTTAAAAAGCCACCCGTTTTAGGGGTGGCTGTAGTGTCAGTTGTGCGTAGCAACAAAGCTGAAGTTTGCATGTTTTGGCATGTATAAATTGTCTCTCATTTTTATGTAGTCCTTTCAACTTTTGTCGCACGAAAAATAAAAACAATACACTAATTATACCATGACAAATTGGCTTGTCAAGGAATTATTTCATCAGTCCGCCGAGGATTTCTATCGCCTTTTCCGCCTGGTCATTTGCCGCATCTGTACCGCTTCCGAACGCCATAACGGCCGCATCGAGCATCTTTTGCGTGCTGATGTCTACTACCGCATAAGCGTAAAGTCCGCAGTCGCTCTGGAACTGCTTTAGCGCCGTAATGGTCTTTCCGTCCAGCACTCCGCTGTAGGCGGTATCATAGCCGAGGAAGCCCAGGCGCTGCTGCGCTGCATATACCGTCAGACTGCTGCTGCCCGCAGTCGGCTTGTCGGTCAGTGTAAGCGGTGCAAACTTCTCAATCTGTTCCGCTGCTTCGGCAAGCTGCTCTTCCGTCAGAGTTCCGCCTGCCACATAGTAGTCAGGTGTAAGCCCGGATGTTGTAATCTTCACGCCCTTGTCGCCCACGAGGAAGTAGTTTGTGCTCAGCTTGAAGCTGTGGCCGTCAACGAGAGTCTTCATGACCTGGCTGAAGCCTTTGCCGTAGGTGTTTGTGCCCACCAGCTTGTAGCCCGCTTGCTGCAGCGTGCCCGCCAGGAGCTCTGCGGAGCTGGCTGTTCCCTTGTTTACCAGGATTACCAGAGGCTCGCTTACCTTGTGTCCGTCCTTTGCCCTGACCTTCAGGTTTACCTTGCCCTGCTCCTCGTACTGCGTAATCAGGCAGCCCTCGAGGATGTAATCGGCAATCTTTTCGGCCTGCTCGGTATATCCGCCCCCGTTATCGCGAAGGTCGATTACAAAGCCCTTTGCTCCGCGGCTCTGCAGTCCTTCGTAAACCTGCGTAAACTCAGTTGCGGTGTCCTGGTCGAATTTGCTGATTAAAATATATCCTATGCCGTCGTAAACGGTCATCGTGCCCGTAAGTGAGCTGTCCGATACCTTTGCGCGCGGAATCGTGTAGTCGTAGTTTTTGCCGTTTCTCAGAACCGTCACTTTAACGGTTGTGTTCTCTTCTCCGCGGAGAACCTTGCTGACTGCTGCGTTATCCCAGTTGCTTACATCCTGCCCGTCAATCGTAACGAAACGGTCGCCCGGCTGCAGGCCCAACTTTTCGGCAGGGCTTCCGGAGAGGAGGTCTTCGATGACAGTGCCTCCGTCAACAGTTGTGATGCGTACGCCGATACCCACAAAGGTGTTGTTTACATATTCAGTGAATGCATCTGCGTTTTCCTGCACGTCATAGTACTCGGAAAAGATGTCGCCGAGGGCATCCGTCGCACCTTTATATGCTCCGTCAACAATTGTGTTAATATCTATTTCATCCTTGTAGTTCTGATCCAGCAGATTTATGTACTGGTACAGCAGATTCAGTCTGTTTATCAAAAGCTGGTTTCTTTCCTCTTCGGTCAAGTCGGCGTCCTTGAGCTTTACCTGCTCGTCAATGGTGAACTGCTCGGTAGCGCCGTATGCCATAGGCATAAAGACCACAAAGGAAAAGGATGTGATAATCAGAGCGAGAGCTATAATTATTGCTACTAATTTTACTGTGGATTTACCCATTTTATTTTCCCCCTACTCGTCCTATTGCTCGCTGATGGTTATATCGAGTTTGTTTCGTGAAGCAGCCAGTCCGATCAGGTTGATATTGTAATCAATCAGAATCGAGCCAATGCCGTCTTCCGTCAGCTTTTGCTCGTACCTGTTGGTAAGCACCTCCATCTCGATAGGTCCGTACGGCGTCTGGTAAACGCTGTTAAACCTTTTGTCCTTGTTGAACTCGATGACGGTGTATTTGCCCAGAGCCTCTCCGCTACGCTTCATGCGCAGGAATTTATCATTGTATTTCAGGCTGGTGTGGCAGCCCTCCATGCCGGAAATCTCACTTTCTTCGTACAAAAGATAGTAAGAACCGTTCCTTTTATATAGTTTGCCCTCAGTTACAAATTCGGTTTCTTCTTCCTCTCCGTCAAAACCAGTTTGCAAACCTTTCAGCTTTAGCATTATATCTTTCATATCCGTAATTAACAATCCTTTCAATCAGTTCCGGATAAGGCACTCCCGCCTCCGCCCAGAGAAGCGAGAACATAGAAAACGCCGTAAATCCCGGAATGGTGTTTATTTCATTCAGGAGTACCTTTCCCGTCTTTCTGTCGATGAAAAAGTCCACTCTCGAAAGGCCGCTGCAGTCGCAGGCCTTGTAAGCAATCTTTGCTATGCGCTGTATCTCTGCGCGCTGCTCGTCTGTAATATCTGCGGGGATTACGAGCTTTGTTTCCCCGTTATCAAAGTACTTTGAGTGATAGGTATAGAACTCGTCAGACGGCAGAATCTCACCGATTGCCGCCGTTTCCGGATAATCGTTTCCGATTACGGCTATTTCCACCTCTCTGGCATCCACAGCCTCTTCAACAACAATGCGTCTGTCTATGCGGATGGCTTCCTCGAGCCCCTTCTTTAGCTCTGCCCTGTCGTGAGCCTTGCTGATGCCTACGGAAGAACCCATGTTTGACGGCTTTACGAAGCATGGGTAGCCCAGCTCGCGCTCGATGCGATCCATAATGCCGTCGGGGTCGTCATTAAAATCGGCACTGATGAAGGCCACATGCTTGCACATCGGAAGCCCTGCGCAGCGGAATATGTCTCTGGCTATGCCTTTGTCCATCGTAGACGCCGAGCCTGCAACGCCGCAGCCCGCATAAGGAATGTCCAGCATTTCGAAAAGGCCCTGAATGGTGCCGTCTTCGCCGTTTAATCCGTGAAGCACCGGGAACGCAAACTCGCAGACATTCTTTAAGTCACTCGGCCTAAACGGCTTTGCTGACTTTTCCCACTCTCCGTTTTCGATTTTATCGTAATCGCCCTCGAAAAGCTTCCATTCGCCTGTCTTTGTAATGCCGATTGTAACCGGAGTAAACTTCTTTTTATCTATTGCCCTCAGAACCGAAGCGGCCGACATTTGCGACACTTCATGCTCCGTGGATTTTCCGCCAAATATGATACCTATCTTTTTCATTTTCCAGCTCCTGATGTCTTCCGCGAGGTTATCTGACCTCATCTCCCGGAATTGAATGTGTTTCCTTGATAAATCTGATGAGTCCGTCAATGTGTCTGCCGGCTACCTCTGAAGCCTTTGCGGCATCGCCCGCCTTTATCGCCCGGAGGATTTCCTCATGCTCGTCGATCATGCTCTGCACGATGTCCGAATCGCCGTAATATATGTAGCGAAAGCGCACCACCATTTCCTGCAGCTCCGTAACGAGCGTCAGCAGTGTGGTGTTGTGGGATGCCTCTGCGATTGCTTCGTGGAAACGCTCGTCGCACTTAATCAGCTCGCGCGAATCGGTGTTTCTCTTAATTTCGGCCTCGTAAGCCTTTGCGCAGGCCTCGATGCGCTGAAAGTCTGCCTGATTGCCGCGGGTTGCAGCATAGCTTGCAGCGAGCTTGTCCATGTGCTGCCTTACTTCGAGGATGCCGATCATATCAGCTCTGGATACCTGCGAAGTGTATGCGCCGTGGCGCGGCTCCACTACAACGAGACCTTCCTTTTCCAGCTTTTTTATCGCCTCTCTGATCGGTGTGCGGCTGACTCCCATCTTTATTGAAAGCTCTACCTCCATCATCCTGGTACCCGGCACGATATTGCCTGCGAGGATGTCCTGACGGAGCTGGTCGTAAACCACTTCACTGAGAGGTCTGTGTTTCTGTATTTCTAATTTCATTTGGGCTCTCCTTTTTCGTTAGATTGTCCTGACTGCAAATGTTGACTTGTTCTTTTTCTTTAGTATGTGTGCCGCCTCTTTGGCCTCGCCTTTGTCCCTGTAAAGTGCGAACACCGTCGGCCCGCTGCCGCTCATCATGACCTTTAGCGGATGCCCCTGGTTTCGAAGCTCGCTCTTTGTCGCCGCCACGGCAGAATTCCTTTTTATCGTATAAAGCTCGAGCAGGTTGCCCATCTCGTCAGCGAGAAGCGCATCGTCGCCGGTCTTTATCGCATGCTCTATCACTTCGGCTCTCGGATGGTGGACATGAATGCCGTCCGCTTCCGCCTTTTCAAGCTCTTCATCAATGCCGCCGTAAACGTCCTTTGTGGACACCTTTACGTTTGGCTTTGACAGCACTGCATACATGTCAAGAGGTGTTGCCGCGGACACTTCCGCGCCTGTCCCTCTGCCTATTGCCGCCGTTATGGCAAGCGGGTCCTTGTTTATATCTCCGCCAAGCGGAAGATTTGTCGCCGCCACAGTCATTACGCAAAACGGCACATCAGCGCCGAGAGGCTCTGCAAGCTCACAAAGCTGTGCCACACCAAGCTTCAGCCCCCACAGGCGGTTAACCGCATGAAGCACTGCCGCCGCATTGCTGCTGCCACCCGCAAGCCCTGCTGCCACCGGGATTCGCTTTTTGATATCAATGCGAAGCTTGTCGCCGCCGTGACCTGTACCAAAGCGCTCTGCCATCAGCTGCGCTGCCTTGAAGGCCAGATTTCTCTCGTCGGTAGGCAGGTACGGCCTGTTCGTCGACACTTCGATTTCCACCGTTTCGCGGCTCTGCGAAGATGCCAGCTCGTCGTCTCTGCTCCCGAAAGGGAACCACCTGACCATAACGGAGTCTGCGAGGTCGACGGCCTGCATAAAGGTCTCCACCTCGTGATAGCCGTCTTCACGCTTTCCCCTGATGTCGAGCGATATATTAACTTTTGCAAAAGAGTTTAATACAATCTTTTTCATAATAACAACCGGGGTGCGACAGACGCGCACCCCCATAATCCTATTTGCGTCCTCTGATATATTTGCTTCCCGCCGCCGAGATAGGACGAGGTCCCTTTACTCTCTTTACGTCGGAATTAGCAGCTTCATCTTCGTCAGCCATTAATTCTCCGCTCTTCATGAGCTTTTTTCTGGCGGCCTCTAAATCCGCCTCGTGTCTGGCTGCCCTTTTAGCTTCACTGGCCGCCTTCTTTTCCTTATCCTTCTGGTCCTTTGCAACGATGTCCTCGATGCTCTTTCCCGTTTCCTTTGCGACCTTGTATGGATTTACCTTGTCGTCACCCTTTCTTGCAGTCTGCTGCTTTGCCGCTGCACCGCCGCCGTCCTTCTTCATTGCCTTTGTGCTGAAGATGACCATGCCGACCATCATAACGCCCATCATTACCATGTTTACGGTCGTTGCTCTAGTCTGGTTCAATGTTGAAAAGGTAATCTTTACGTCCTCACCGAGCTCTGTGCCGTCAGCGGCAAGAAAATCCGATGATAATGTTACCGTATATTCTGTGTCCTGCTTTACCAGCGCCTGGTTTTCGGTTTCAACCAGTGCCATAGCAAGTCCTTCTTCTTTCTCGCTGTAGAAAAGCTTTACGGGAAGCACTTCGCCGTCGGCATCCTTTACCGTGATGCACTTTGCGTTATGCTTTACGTTTGCTTCATTTAATACAGGCTGATTAAAGTATAGCTTGATGCCGAAATTGTCGATTGATGTGTTCGTTTCGCCGTCATACGGATAGGTCTTTTCTACCGTGAAATCTCCTGCGGCAAATACTACACCGCTGAGCATCATTACCGTTATCAGCACCAGGCTCAAAATCGCGCCTAATCTCTTCATTTTGTTTCATCCTCCGATAGTCTGTTTTTTTCACGCAAGGTTTTAAAAAACCTCTTTAGTATTGCCGAGCATTCACCCTGCATGATATCGGTCTCGATTTCTACGTGGTGATTCAGCTTTGGCTCCTGAAGAACATTCAGCACAGAGCCTGCCGCGCCCGCCTTTGGATCCATTGTCCCGATGTGAACCTTTTTGATTCTGGACCAGATCATGGCACCCGCGCACATACTGCACGGCTCGCAGGTCACATACATCTCGCAGCCTGTAAGCCTCCAGCCCCCGAGAGCCTTTGCCGCCTGCCTGATTGCCATCATCTCGGCGTGCGCTGTAGGGTCTTTCGAGGTCTCGGTGAGATTGTGCCCTCTGCCGATTATTTCGCCGTCTTTTACTATGACTGCTCCGATTGGAACTTCGCCCAATTTTTCGGATATTTCAGCCTCTTCCAAAGCGTATTCCATATAATTAATCATGACTAATCTAATATATCATAAAGCATGTTCTTTTTCAAGTACAATTAAGTACAAAGCGAGGAGAGCGACAACAAAAAACCCCTCACTTGGAGGGGCCTTACTTAGAGGAGTTTACCTGCATCCGTCTTTACACATTGAAGCGGTCATATTTTTTATAGCAGTCGGTGCAAAGCTTTTTGCCTTCAAATATGTGAATCCAGTTCGCGCCGGTGCTCTCACCGCAGCATTCGCAGGTGTAGGATTCAAAGATGCGCGCATGCTCCGGCACTTCAATCTTTGTTTCCTTTACGTCGAACATGTCTTCCTGCTTGCAGTCGGTGTAGTATTTCAGCGCCTCTTCACGGCTCATCTCACCGACAGGCTTTCTCAAAACCAGGCGAACCGATTTGCCCGTCTTGCGGTTATAGAAGGAAAACGCCTGCTTGCCGGTCATATGGAAGAGGAGGTTTCCCTTGCCTACGCTGCAGCCCAAAACCGCCTGAATTGCGTCAACTCCGCAGGCATCATTTTCCGTAATGCATACAAGCTGCTCATCCTCGGAAAAAGTAATTCCCAAAAGGTCTATCGCATAGAGTGCGGCTCTGAAGCCAATAGTCAGTCCCGGGCAGACGTGACCGTGAAATGCAGCCGCCTTTTCCCACAAAGCTTTTTTATCTATCATTTATAATTCTCCTTTTATTTAACATCCGGGAACGGTATTATAACCGGCACCCCTCCGTAATTTTCAATATGTACATGCATGCCGTACACCGCCTCTATGTTGCTTGCAGTCATTACCTCGCGTTCACCGCATGCATAGACCTTTGCATCCTTTAGAAAAAGGAACCTGTCGCAATAACGTATGGCGAGGTTTAGGTCATGCAAAATCGTAATAACGCAGATTTGGTGCTCGCGCGCAATTTTCTGCACGGTCTGCATTACATCATGCTGATTGCGCGGGTCGAGATTGCTTGTTGGCTCGTCGAGAAGGAGCAGCTTCGGTTCCTGCGCCAATGCACGCGCCAGCATAACCCTTTGCGCTTCCCCGCCGGAAAGCTCGGAAACGTTGCGAAGGATATATTTCTCGAGCCCCATTCGCTCGATGATTCCCATCGCAATTTCTCTGTCCTCTTCGGTGGTGTCCCACTTGATATAAGGCTTTCTGCCGAGCAGCACCGCATCAAAAACTGTCATATTTACCACGGTCGTATTTTGCGGCACATAAGCGATATGCTGCGCCATATCACGGCTTGTCATCGAAAAAACATCCTTGCCGGCAACCGTCACCGTGGCACCCACAGTCGGATTAATTCGGTCTATACATTTTAGAAGCGTACTCTTTCCCGCACCGTTGTTTCCAAGCACCGCCAGGCATTCTCCCGCTCCGATGTCAAAGCTTACTCCGTCGAGCACATTTTCTGCGCCCGCTTTGTAAGCGTAGTTGATATTTTTAACCTCAACCATTGCGTCCCACCCCCTTAAAAAGCAGGAACAGGAACATCGGCGCGCCGAGGAACGATGTCAGGGCACCTATCGGCAAAATTACCGGCGCCACCACGGAGCGGCCGACCGTATCCGCAAGAATCAAAAGGAGCGCGCCCGCAAAAGCGGATGCCACCAAAAGATAGCGATAGTCGTTGCCCACAAACCTGCGCATTATGTGTGGTGCCACGAGGCCCACAAAACTGATAATTCCTACAAACGATACTGCCGTAGCCGCGAGAAGCGAGCAAATCCCCATACTGACCAGCATCACGCTGCGAGTGTTTACACCGAGGCTCTTTGCCGTATCGGCGCCCGCTTCCATAGCGTTGTAGTTCCAGCGGTTGAACATAAAATATAACATGGACAGTGTGAGTGCACACGCCAAGATCAAAAGTTCCGTCCAGTTCGTGCTGCCAAGGTTACCAAAGGTCCAGAAAACGATAGCCCCAAGCTTTGTGTCGTCGGTGAAATATTGGAGCAGCGTGCTTCCGCCCGCAAAGAGCGAGCTCATGGCAACGCCCGCCAGAATAAGGCCTCCCGGCCCCACATCTTTTTTGAACTGCGAAATCGCGATAATTACCGCTGTCGCAAACGTTCCGCACACAAAGGCGCACAATGTTACAATGTACGGATTGTTGATGGTGATTGCGGAAGTCGCTGTCGCCGAATTGACTACGCCACCGCCAAAGACCACAATACCGAAAGCTGCACCAAACGCTGCGCCCTGCGATACGCCTAGTGTCGAGGCCGACGCAAGCGGATTTCGCAGAACGCATTGCATAACAACGCCGGCGGCCGCAAGCGACGCACCAACGAGAATTGCCGCAACTACTCGCGGTAGGCGGATGTTCAATATAGTGGTTCGTGACAGATTGTCTCCGCCGCCGCAAAGAACTTTCACAATCTCCGACATCGGAATCTGTATAGACCCGACGCCGACTGCGTACAGTGCAACAAAAATCATAGCTATGACGGATATTGCAAGCGTTAACTTTTTTCGCCCCGCATATCTGTTGTATGCCAGAAGATTTTCGTTGAGAGTTTTACCCATTTTTAGTCTCCGAGAGTTACCTTACCGTAGCCTGCACCTGCATCCTTTAAGACCTGGAGGTAATCAGGCTCGCCGATAAAGAATGTGAAAATTTCAGCTGCCTTTGCATCGAAATCGATGTCGGCAAATGCTTCAGGATAGAGAAGCGATCCTACAAAATATGAAGAAACGAGAGGAATCTCTACATTTGACCAGTGATAGGTTGAGTTTGGCCACTGGTACAGCTCGCCGTTCTTTACAGCCTTTAACTGCTTGAAATATCCCGGATTGTCTGCGTAATCGTTGCGAACGAGCTCCATGGAACCTGCATCAAAGAAAATCATATCCGGGTCCCATGCGATGATCTGCTCGCGGTCTACCATTACGCCGCTTGAACCTGTCTGACCGCTTATGCCGTCAGCCACATCATTTGCGTGGAGAGTTTCGAATACACTGTAGTTGGTATAAACACCATCAATACTGTGTGAGCCCTTGAATGTAGCACCTGCACCGAGAACGGTCGGTTTGCCCTCTTCAGGAATGTCCTTTGTGCGGCTGTCGAGGTCCGCAAGGCTGTCGTTGATGTAAGAGATTACTTCTTCAGCTCTTTCGGAAACGCCGCATGCATCGCCAAGAGTGCGGAAGCATTCCTCGTATTCAGGGCTGAACAAATTTGCTTCAGGAACGGCTACTACAGGGATACCTGTCTGGTTCTGAATGTTGTCAGCAACATCTGCTGTATAGTTGCAAAGGATGATGTCAGGTGCTGCCTGGATGATTTCCTCGGCATAATAAGCGGTCTCGCCCATAGCGTCGGTTCCAACATTCGGGAGCTGTGCCCATTCTTCGCGATGCGGATAAGCATAAGCCATAATAGGGCTTGAAGCGATTTCGCACTCGCCGATGCCGACGAACTTGTCAGCCAATCCGAGGTATACGCACATTCTCGGAGTATTGCCGAGAGGCACGATACGTTCGATTGTTGCCGGAATCTCTACCACGCGGCCGATACCATCCGTAAATGTCCTTGTCTCGGAGCCGTTATCCGCAGGTGTGTCGGTTGCTCCGCATGCAGCCATGGCAAAGACCATGGTCAGCGCCAGTAAAATTGAAAGAATCTTTTTCATTACAATAGCCTTCCCTTTCTGTATTTTATCCTCTTGATTTTCCGTGCACGTAATTTACGCCACTCAAAGCGAATTATAACAGAAAAAGGAAGGCTTGAGAAACTCCCCGGGGGGTTATTTTCATTTGCTGTGCCGTCATTCTCCGGTGAGAATGTCACCGCTCTCCGAGACGCCGATGACCTTTTCGCCGCGGGCGATGAGGTTTTCCGTATAAGCGATAAGCTCCGGGGTCAGTCTCTCTCCCGGGCAGGCAATAGGTATCCCCGGTGGGTAAGGAATGATTGCGCCTGTGCAGATAAGCCCGGCTGCGTCTTTCAGCGGCACAGGTCTTCCATCCTGTGGCACTTCGCAAAGCTCAAGCGCAGCGTAGGCTTGAATTTCGCTATCGCTTCGTCTATTTACGATAGGCGTTGCCTTTGATGCCTTCTGCCTTTTAGCGATGTCCTCAAGTGCGGCTGCAAGACGCTCGTAGTGCTCGCGTCTGCCGCCGATTCCGGTCATTCCCATCAGGATATTGCCCGTCGTAAGCTCTGCACGAACCCTGTATTTCATCAGCTCATCCTCGAGCATGCCGCCAGTGAGGCCGAGTGCGCTCATGTCCAAATTAAGCTTTGTCATGTCTAGGCGCGGCGCCTTCATTATGTTCAGACCGTCTATTTGCGATAGACGATTCCATGCGTATTCCAGGTTCTCGCGCCATCTCTTCGCAAGCTCTTTTCCGTGCTCCGAAAGAATCGCGGCATTGATGTCGAGGCTCGCCATTAAAAGATATGACGGGCTGGAGCTTTCAATCATCTGGAGTCTGTCTTCAAGCACGAGCTTTGACACTCTGTCCGAGCAAAGATTAAGTACCGCAGACTGTGTAAACGAAGCAAGCGTTTTGTGTGTGCTGTTTACGACAATATCCGCGCCACAGTCTTCAGCGCATTTCGGCATTTCGTCCCATATACCGTCAAAGAGCTTTAAATGCGCTCCGTGGGCCTGGTCGACAATCAGCACCTTTCCTGCAGCGTGTACTGCTTCTGCGATGGAGGCGATGTCCGAGCAGATTCCGTAGTAGTTCGGGCTTGGCAGGATTACAGCGGCTGCGTCAGGATTCTCCGAAAGGAGTCTCTTTATTTCTCCCGTTGCAATTTCGCCTGTGATGCCGCATTCCTCTATCATTTCGGGGTAGGCGTAAACAGGGTGTATGCTGCCCAGACGCAGCGCATTGAAAATCGATTTGTGCGAATTACGTGCCATTATGATCTTTCCGCCGCGCGGAACTGCAGACAGTATTGCCGCAATCAGCCCCCCGCTGGTGCCGTTTACGAGCAGGTAGGAATCGCGTGCGCCGTAAAGACGGGCGTAGCTTTCGCGTACCTCTTTTATTATTCCTTCGGCTTTGAACAGATTGTCCGCGCCGATGACCTCGGTGATATCGCAGTCCATCATTTTTTCGAGGAATTCGCCGTAACCAAATTCCCTGTAAATTTCTGCGCCTTTATGCCCAGGCATATGAAACGAGGCGTAACCCACATCCGCATTTTCTGTAAGAAAGCCTGTTATCGGCGTTTTTGTGTTTCCCATTCCCGTCCTTTCCAATCTGGGGACAGGCACCAAATTCGCCTTTTTTCCAATTTGGTGCCTGTCCCTAAATTCGCCTTTTTTGGTATTAATTGAGGGCAGCCAATGCCTGCCCTCAATCTACGATTCTTTTTTAATCTTTTTCAATATGTCATTTTTACAGATTACATCTGTTACAGCTGCTATTTAGAAATCTTTTCTACGCCGCCCATGTACTTGCGAAGTACTTCAGGGATGATAACAGAACCGTCAGCCTGCTGGTAATTTTCGAGAATTGCCGCAGTAGTACGACCGATTGCAAGTCCCGAACCGTTTAATGTATGCACGAACTCCGGCTTTGAACCCTTTTCGGAAGGTCTGAAGCGGATGTTTGCGCGTCTTGCCTGATAGCTCTCGAAGTTCGAGCAGGAAGAAATCTCTACATATCTGCCGTATGAAGGCATCCAAACCTCGATATCGTATGTCATTGCCGAGCTGAATCCGAGATCGCCTGTAGAAAGACGAACTACTCTGTACGGCAGACCGAGCTGCTTTAATACTTCCTCAGCGTCGTTTGTGAGGCTTTCAAGCTCAGCATAGCTGGTTTCAGGCTTTACAAATTTTACGAGCTCAACCTTGTTGAACTGGTGCTGGCGGA
>DGGP01000066.1 GCA_002392265.1 Firmicutes bacterium UBA3871
TTATGAATATATCTGTGACAATGTTACCTATGACGAGGAGGCTTATGCAAAACATTGTGCAGGCAACTATACTGACAGATTACCATATACTGCTTATGCAGCCCTTATGGAAGGGAAAGCAGTGTGTGCGGGATATTCGAGGTTGTTCTATGCGATGTGTAGGTACATGGGGTTGCCTTCGCGCTACGTGTTGGGAATAGCAGATGGGCGTAACGGATGGAGTAATCACGCTTGGAATTTAGTAAAACTAAATAATAATTGGTACCAATTAGATGTAACATGGGATGCAGGGACGCCATCATATAACTGGAGATATTTTTTGAAAGGAGACAAAGCTTTTAGTAAGGATCATGCATTAGACAGCCAAGCAGACATAAAAGGATTATCTAACGAAGATTATGAAGTGCAGAACAAAGACTATGCCATGATTTCTCGCTTCAGGGATACAGACGGACTGGAGTGTTATGATGCTGTTTGGGCGCTCTCAGACAAAGGTATCATTTCGGGAACCGGGAAAACTACATTTACTCCGGCAGCAACCATCAGCCGTGGTGAAATTGCGATGATGCTGTATAGGTGTATAGGAGATTGCGATGGGAGACTTTATAATATATTCAAAGATGTTTCCACAAATGATTATTATAATGAAGCAGCCGCTTTTTGTGCAATGACAGGCATTGTCACAGGATATCCGGATGGAACTTTTAGAGGCAAAGAAAAGATCACTTATGAGCAACTGGCAGTTATTCTGAGACGCTTTGCTGAATACATTGGTGCGGAGAACGCAAATAAAACTATAGCTATACAACTTGAAGGAGTTTCGGAATATGCTGACGAGTCAGTACGTTGGGCTATAGCAAATGGCATCTTGAATAATAATTCTCTCATTGCTTCTGTTACCAGAGGCGATGCAGCAGTTATGCTGCAATTGGCGCTATCTTTGTAAAGGGAAATAAGGAGTCACATGGCGAGGAGAAGAGCGATGAAAATGAGTGAACAAAATAACAATTACTGGGGAAATTTCCCCGAGGAACTGCGTCTCATGTGTTTTGCAGAAGTCCGTGGTCGTAAAGGCTATTGCACAACATCGGTGCTTAAGTACCTGATAGCTCACATGGATGATTGCGATACTTACATTTTCGAGACCACGCCGTATGATGTTATTCATTGGATTGATACAGCTGTCGAAATGTGTCTGTTTCCCCTAGAACAATATGAAGAGGAATGGATTGCAAGAAAAGATTATATAGGGCAGGTGCTGGGGCGTGCGGAGGAGCTTCTGAATCGGGTGGCGCCTATGGATTACAAGGATGGATATAGAACAATGCATGAAGGATCGCACACGATAGGCATTATAGAGTACGCACAGAAGCTTAACGTTTATTTCTGCATACTTTACATGTATACAGAGGAGTGGCAGAAGCTTCAAGGCAGGCTTAATCAGTTGCTGGCTTATACAGAGCAGAATGTCAGGCACATGCTTTCTTGTGAAAATGCAGAGGAATATGCATCTTGTGATGATTGGGCAGAGTTTCACTATGCAGGAACGGATGCGTGGGAGCCTTTAAACTGGCTATGCCGCGAATCCATACCAAGCGGTAGAGCAAGACAGTTTTTTGCTGATGTGTATGAAAAATATGTATTATTCCTTCACAAACTCTGTGAAGGACTTCAGCGTCCAAAGGCTTGCTCTCATCTGTGTGCAAATGCTGAGAATAGACTTAGAACTGTATGCAATCATATTTTGGATGAGATTTATGAAGCCATAGAAGAAAATGAAGGAAATGAGAATCTGGCGCTTGAAATAGACAAGGAACATTATGAAGCAATGCTTCGCAGATTTTATGAAAGACGAGGCGAGATAGAAAAAGATTGCATTTCTCTTCCGTTTTGATACATCCAGTTGAAAGGAAGAGAAAAGAAAGGAGAACAGTTATGAAAGGGAAATGTGTAGAAATACTTACAGTTGTTGTCGCAATTGCTTGTACTGCTTTGTGGCCATGTTTGTCTTATGCATGGGGACCGAGCGAAAGGGAAACTTACACAAGTGAAGCTCCAGCGAGCTATGCCATTTTTAATTCGATAACTAATAATGAAGCGGTCGGTGACGAGCGGAATTTTGTCCGTATTGGTGAACTCAATGCTACTGCGACGTATACTGACGAAATAGTGATTGAGCCTGGAAAAGAGTACGAAGTTTACATCTATTACCATAACAATGCTGCAGAGGATACAAATGATAGTGGTTACGGCATTGCAACGGCTGCTAAGGTGGCTTCTTCGTATCCGGCGGTTGTGGAACAGGGCACTGCGGGTACCGTTACAGGAAATATCACTTGGAATTATGTTGATTGTAATGGCGAGACTCACGATGGTATAGTCTGGGATGAGGCATATGTTACTACCGAGGCAGACCGTGTAACGTTAAAGTATAAGGTTGGTTCTGCTGTTATACATAATCTTGGCGAAGTTAATGGTTCAGTTCTTTCAGAAGATCTTTTCTCCGAACAAGGAACTGCAATCGGTTATAACGAATTAAAAGGTGTAATTCCGGGAGGAGCAGAATATTCAGGGTATATAACATATACATTAACTGCTTCTGAACCCGAATCAGTCAGAAAAATTTATAAGCAGGATATTGCGTTAGCGCTTATAGTTATTGCCGGGGTTATGGCTGCTACTGTTTCTGGAGTAAGAAAAGCTAAAAAGTCTAACAAGCACAGATAACTGTTCAATTTGAGCCATTCGCTCAAAAAAGTGTCGACGCCAGCCCACTATTCACTCATGAAAGTGTTACTATTACCTAATTATTCACTCAAAAAAATGTTGCGCGTTGCCAACAAGTGCGGTAAAATGAAGGCGATAGGGGGTGCGACAGATGTATCTTAAGAGGAAGGTAGATAAATTCCTTGAGGCATGGAAAAGTGACGAGAATAGGAAGCCTTTGATTATCAAAGGGGCCAGACAAGTAGGTAAAACCGAAGCCATTCGTAACTTTGCGAAGAAGAACTATAAACACTTCATAGAAATAAACTTCTATGAAGAACCGGTTTATAAAGCCATTGCTGAGGAAGGATTCAACCCTGATTTAATAATGAATGCAATCTCAAGGGTTGACCCTACTAAGCGCTTTGTGCCTGGAGAAACATTGCTGTTTTTTGATGAAGTGCAGGAATTTCCGGATATAACCACATCCTTGAAATTCTTTAAACAGGACGGCCGTTTTGATGTCATTTGCAGCGGCTCTCTTTTAGGTATTCACTATAAAAGGATAACCAGCGTCAGTGTAGGGTATAAAACGGATTACGAAATGCATTCCTTGGACTTTGAAGAATATCTTTGGGCAAAGGGATACAGCGAAGACATAGGGTCAGACCTTCTGAATCACATGATTTTGGGTACACCTTTCAGCGATCTGGAAATGCAGGTGTATATGGCACATTTCGTGGACTTCTGTGCGCTTGGAGGAATGCCGGCGGTAGTTGCATCATATATTGAAACAGGCCTTTTCAGCGAGCCGCATGAAATACAGACACAGTTGCTGCTTGACTATGAAGAGGATGCACGCAAATACGCCGAGGGTCTGGATCAGGCAAAAATTATAAGCGTAATGAGGAGTGTGCCGGTGCAGCTTGCAAAAGAAAACAAAAAGTTCCGTTATGCGAGTATTAAAAAAGGCGGTCGGGCAAAAGATTACTTTGGTTGCATCGAATGGCTAAAGGATGCGGGTATAGTGAATGTTTGTCATTGCCTTAACTTCCCTGAGCTGCCTCTAAAAGGAAATGTTGACGTAGAAAAATTTAAACTGTACTATTGCGATACAGGGCTGTTGACAGTGTCTCTTGATGAAGAGGCACAGAGAGATATCCGAGTTAACAAATCGCTTGGTGTGTATAAGGGCGCTTTGTATGAAAACTTTGTCGCAGATGCATTCCACAAAGAAGGCTACGAATTGTTCTACTACAAAAGGGAGGATTCTACTTTGGAGCAGGATTTTTTCGTACGCGACAGAGAGAACTTGGTTCCGGTTGAAGTAAAAGCAAAAAACGGTAAGGCAAAATCGATGAGAACATTGATAGATAGCGACAGATACGGGGATATTAAATACGGAATCAAACTTATTGGCGGGAATATTGGATATAACGACAAGGTATATACTTTCCCGTATTTCTGCACATTCCTGCTCAAAGAATATCTTGCAAGCGATAGGAAAGTATGAGTAATATTTGGCTGAAATCAGAAACGTTAAATGGCGGTGAATATAATGATTAACACATATAAAGCATATTTGAAAAATTCCGCGGGGAGCGAATTAAAAATAGAAGAAGCGATGAGCATCTATGAGAGAATGGCCAGCAGCATAGACAGATGTAAAATGGAAGAAAAATTTGATTTCTGGAAAGACTTCCTGAAGGCAGCGGCAGAATATACAAAAATTCGAAATGATTGGGAGTTTATGAGCCGTGAGGAACGGCTTGAAGCTGACAAAGGGCGCTCGATTGCTCACGACGGATTCATCACCAGCTTGAATATCCTTTCAAGAATCGCAGGAAACGAAGGCTTTGACAATTCATGGCGCATAGAGCTCGGCGAAGAACGGAAACGTCTGGGCGATTTTGCTTGCTTTGTGACTTATATTACGGGGATATCGAATAGGTGAAGAGCCGTTTTGTAGGTTTGTCAAACATATGTTACACCGTCAATCAAAAAATTAAATAAGGTCTCTTTCGGCGATTTCCATCCAAGAGGCCTCATAGGGAAATCGTTATAGCGTTTGCTATGTACCTTTAATTGTTTCTTGAAGTCTTCGAAGGAATAGAAGGTGTGGCTAGCATAGAAGTATTCGTTGTCCTTACGGTGGGAACGTTCAACCTTTCCGTTGTGGCGCGGAGTAAAGGGTCTTATCTTCTTATGCTGAATCCCTAGCTCAGCCAGTTTTTTCTCAAACATAGTGAGATCGTTTTCTTTGGTGCTGGGAGCAAATCTTTTGGTGAATTCAAAGCCATTGTCTGTTTGTACGCATTCTACAGGAAAAGGGAAGGCTTCAAGCATATTGAGAAGGAATTTTGTAGAAGAATAAGTAGAATTTTCTTCAAATGCTTCGATGTAGCGAAATCTTGAGAATTCGTCTATTGCAGTATATTGATAGAATTTTTCACCCTTAGCATCTCCTACAAGGCAAGCTGCTGGCACAAACTTCACATCGACTTGAACGCGCTGCCCCGGGTACTGCATTTGCTCGTAGGGTTTTGGCATATACTTAGGGTTTGGAAGTTTAGCCGGAGCCAATCCCAGCTTTTTAAGGACTCTCCAAAGGGCAGGAATTGTCCTGGAATAGCCGCGTTGCCTGAGCTTAACCCAAAATACTACTAATCCTGCGTGTGGATTGCGTCTTCGCATATCTCGGATAAGCTTGAGTTCAGAGGGAGTATGCTCATTGGGATGGTGATGAGGTCTGCGAGAACGATCTCTGAGGGAGGTTTCGGTTCCATCGTAACGTTTCATCCAGCGATAGACATACTGACGATTGGTTTTGTACTTACGTGCGGCTTTGGAAACACCATATTTTTCAGCGTATTTAATAAGAGATAGACGGAATTTAATATCTTGTGTTATACTGTTCATGCGGAAAACCTCCTGCGTTTGTTTGGTTGTGGTAAACAAAGCATAACACAAGTTTGGTTTTCCGTATTTAATTTTTTGTTATGTGTAACACATGTATTGTAATCCTACAGATATCGAATAGGTGAAGAGCCGTTTCATATTGACTTTGATTTTCCTTAACCATATAATAATTGTGTTATGGATAGATTTGATGATTTTTACGATGAAACGGAGAAAGACGAAGAAAAAGAGAATATAGGGCGCAGGCTCACAAAAAAGGCGAAAACCGCCCTGCTGGCCGTAGGCCTTACGGTGCTGCTTGCGCTGGTGATAATTGCGGGATGCTTTATTGCATACGGCGCGGGAGTCGCTCCCGAGCCGGTGGGGCATGTCATCGTGCAGATGGAATCTGCGCTCAGCGAGGCAGGCATCCACGTGCCGTTCATCGGCACCACCGGCGGTGCTGTGGCATCGCCTGCGGCTTACGAGCCGATCACAACACCTTATGTAAGACCGGGGACTACCAGCGAGGGCGCACTTGATGCGGAGGGGAATCCTATAGGCGCCAGCGGGGCTGCCCTGACAAGCGGAGCTGCCCTGACCAGCGGGGCTGCCCTGACAGGCGGAGCTGTTGCGACACCGGCGGCTGTAGAGCCGGAGCCGCAGATTGAAGGCGATGCATCGGGGCTTTATCCGGAGATGAAGGTTTCAAGGCCTGCAAACCAGGTTTCGACGACAAACGTTGTATATCTGACCTTTGACGACGGTCCTTGCTCGGTAACTGAGGACGTGCTCGACACGCTGGCGGATTACGATGTAAAGGCGACGTTCTTTGTTGTGGGCAACAGGCTGACCGAGGCTACACGGCCTATTATTGACAGAATGGTACGCGACGGCCATACTATAGGTGTGCACACGACGACTCATAAATACAAGCCGATTTACGCTTCGGTGAACGCTTATCTTGAGGATTTCCACACGACATACGAGCTGATTCACGATATGACGGGGCAGTATCCAAAGATTTTCAGATTCCCGGGTGGCAGCATCAATTCGTACAACGTGAATACGCACACTGCAATCATAAACGAGATGACAAAGCGCGGCTTTACATACTATGACTGGAACGTTTCCGCGGGAGATGCGGCATCGAACCCTTCGGAGGAGGGGATACTTCTGAACGCCACCAGGGGCACAAAGTACAAGGATGTAAAGAAGAATGTCGTTGTTCTGATGCACGATACATCGAGCCTGACAGCCTCGCAGCTGGGCGCGATAATAGAGACATATATTAATGAAGGCTTTACTTTTGAAGCAATCACGCCTTCAGTAAAACCTATTATATTCTAAGCAGAAAACAAAAGCCTGCTTCGGAGACAGCCTCCGAGGCAGGCCCTATTAGTTTTTGCGTTTTTGCGCAGCCACCTTCACAAAACAGTTATCGCTAAAACCGATAGCCAGTAAGCGAAAAAGTTGCATAATTATTGCGTTAAAAAGCCCGAAAGTATTTACAATTCAAAATCTAAAAATTATAATATTCGTGTAATATTAAGTTAATTATTTCTTGGGAGGAAATAGCAAATGAAAAAGATTTCATTATTACTCGTACTATTATTGGTATTCTCCGTTTTCGCATTTGGCTGCGGAGAGAGCGGAGACGACAGTGCTGCTAATGCAGATGCAACAGGCATCAGCGTAGAAGGCACTACTATCCACATCGGCGTTTTCGAGCCTACAACAGGTGAAAACGGCGGCGGCGGAATGCAGGAAGTTCTCGGCGCTCGTTATGCTAACCAGCTCTACGGCACCGTAGAAATCAACGGCACTACTTATGACATCGTACTCGACGAAGTTGACAACCAGTCCGACAAGGCTGCAGCTGTAACAGCTGCTAACCAGCTGATCTCCAAGGGCGTTGTTGCAGTTCTCGGTTCATACGGCTCAGGCGTATCCATCGCTGCAGGCGAAACCTTCATGAACGCACAGGTTCCGGCAGTTGGCTGCTCTTGCACTAACCCACAGGTTACACTCGGTAACGACTTCTACTTCAGAGCTTGCTTCCTGGACCCATTCCAGGGCACAGTAATGGCTAACTATGCTATCACTGAAGGCTACACAACAGCAGCAGTTATTTCCCAGAACGGCGATGACTACTCAACAGGCCTTGCTACATATTTCAAGAACGCTTTCCAGGAACTCGGCGGAACAGTTGTTGCAGACGTTACTTACCAGACAAACGAGTCTGACTTCAACGCACTGCTCACAAGCATCAAGGCTGAGAACCCTGATTGCATCTTCTGCCCATCCTCTATCGTAACTGCTACACTGATTCTGCCTCAGATGACTGCTAACGGCATCCAGGCTCAGGTTCTCGCAGGCGATACTTGGGAAAACGCAGCTATCATCTCCAATGATGCTGTAGGCGTTGCATTCTCAACATTCTTCGATGAAACTGACGAGTCAAATGCAGTTGCTGCAGAGTTCGTTAACGGATTCAAAGAATACTTAAACTCCAATCCACAGAACATCACTTGGAATGCTAATACAGATACAGTAGCAGCAGTTTCCGCTCTTGGTTATGATGCCTACATGGCAGTTTACCATGCTCTCGAAGCTCTTAACGGAACCGATATTGAAACAATCAATTCCGTTGCCATCAGAGATGCTTTGGTTAACGTATCATTCGACGGTGTTACCGGTGCAATCTCGTTCGACGAGAACGGCGACGCTATCAAGGATACAGCGTATATCAAGACTGTGACTGAGGATTCCCTCGCAACTCAGTCATTCCAGTTCGTAAGAACTCAGTCTGTAGCAGATCTTTAATCTACCGGATCTCCGATATACGGAAACCAAGAGTTAATTTTGCGGCGCGGGGTGTCATTTTTCCGGATACCCTGCACCGCTATTTACATTTAGGAGGCTAGCTCAAATGACCAATTTCCTACAGTACATTCTGGCGGGAATTTCGATCGGCAGTATCTATGCCTTGATAGCAATCGGCTATACGATGGTATACGGTATACTGCGCTTGATCAACTTCGCTCATGGCGATATTTTTATGATGGCTGCCTATTTCATGATATTTGCCATGGTTGACTTCATGATCCCATGGTATATTTCTATGTTTATCATGATTATCGCAACCATTGTTTTAGGTGTACTAATAGAAAAAATCGCCTACAAACCACTTCGAACTGCGCCGCGAATGTCTATTATGATATCCGCCATAGGCGTATCATATTTGCTACAGAATCTGGCGACGTATCTGTTCTCGGCCCTGCCAAAACAGTACCCGTCTATTCCTATTTTAAATACGACAGTTCATTTCGGTGAAGCTTCAACTTCACTGGTTACAATATTAACCCCTATCATCTGCGTAGGATGCGTATTCGGTCTGCTTGCCCTTGTAAAGTACACAAAGGTCGGCATGGCAATGCGTGCGGTTTCAAAGGATTTTGAAACTGCTCAGCTGATGGGTATTCAGATTAACAACATTATTTCGCTGACATTCGTAATCGGATGCGGTCTCGCCGCAGTAGGTTCAATTCTCTACTTCACACCGAGACCTTCAGTATTCCCTCTCGCGGGCTCACTTCCGGGACTTAAATGCTTCGTTGCCGCAGTATTCGGCGGTATCGGATCGATTCCGGGTGCTGTAGTCGGCGGTTTTGTTGTGGGTATGTGCGAGACATTCATGAAGGCTGTAGGCCTTTCCGAATTCTCCGATGTATTCACATTTGTATTATTAATTATAGTACTCATGTTCAGGCCTACAGGCTTGTTCGGTGAAAAGATGGCAGAGAAGGTGTAAATTATGGAGAGATTAAATCAGAAAACAAAAATGACAGCCTCCATCATTGCATGCATTGCCCTTGTAGTTTTGCTGGTTTTAAGTTATACTAATACAGGCACGACTTCGATGCTCCGTTCCGTACTTCAGCTCGGCTCGATTTATGCACTTGCGGCAGCAAGCATGAATCTCCTAAACGGCTTTACGGGACTGTTTTCGCTCGGACATGCAGGCTTTATGGCAATAGGCGCATATACTTATGCAGTGCTTACCATTCCGGTAAACAAAAAGGCTAACGTTTACTACCTCTACGGCGTAGCGGACAGCCTTGCGAATGTGGCACTTCCTAACTGGCTTGGCCTGATTATAGGCGGCATAGCTGCAGCGATTATTGCAGCGCTAATCGGTGCCGCAGTGCTCAGACTGAAGTCTGACTACTTCGCAATCGCCACCCTCGGACTTGCTGAAATCGTACGTATCTGTGTGGCAAGCTCCCCTATGGCGAGAATTACAAACGGCTCACTCGGACTTAAAAACATTCCGGGATTCACAAACATAGGCTTCATACCGGCATATTTCGTACCGTTTATCGTGGTAGCAATATGCCTGGTTATAATGTTCCTGCTCATCAACTGTTCCTACGGCCGCGCATTCAAGGCAATCCGCGAGGATGAAATCGCTGCCGAGGCTATGGGCATCAATCTGGCACGCCACAAGCAGATGTCATTTATCATCAGCTCGTTCTTTGCCGGAATCGCAGGAGCACTGCTGGCTATGTTCCTCGGAGCTATTCAGTCTACGACATTCCCTCTGATGCTGACCTACAACATCCTTTTAATCGTTGTAATCGGCGGAATGGGTTCACTTTCAGGCTCAATCATCTCTGCATTCCTGGTTATTGCAGCAAAGGAATGGTGGCTGAGATTCCTCGACGTAGAGCAGTACATCGGAGACTGGCAGGTGCCGCTCCTTCGTACGGGCTTCAGAATGGTAGTATTCTCTGTAATTCTGATGGTAGTAGTACTGTTCTGGCGCCAGGGCATCATGGGTCAGAAGGAATTTTCATGGGACGGAGTATATAACTTCTTCAGGCGTTTAAAGACTAAATTCCGTGGTAAAAATACAAAAGCAGCCGCAGAAGGAGGTAACGCAAATGAGTAATCAGAACGTTCTCCGCGTATGCGACGCGACAATGCAATTTGGCGGCGTAGTAGCTGTCAACAACCTGAACCTCGAGGTTAACAAGGGCGAAATTATCGGCCTGATCGGACCTAACGGTGCAGGAAAAACTACAGCTTTCAACGTTATCACCGGAGTTTACGCACCGACAAACGGCGCGGTTGAGCTTAACGGTGAGCGTATAGTTGAAAATCATCCACAGGGCAAGATGCGCGAGCTTTACAACGGTGAAAACCTTGGAAAGTATAACGATGTAAAGGTGCTTACACCTGACCGCATCACAAAGCTCGGCGTTGCGAGAACATTCCAGAATATCAGGCTCTTCAAGAACCTTACCGTATTCGACAATGTTTTAATCGCAAAGCACATGAATATGAAGGGCAATATCTTCTCCGACGTCTTCCGCATTAACCGCAAGGAAGAGGACCGGATGAAGGCGGAAACTTTAGAACTTCTCCGCATTCTCGGTCTGGAAGAGCACAAGGACGATATAGCCACCTCACTGCCTTACGGCAAGCAGAGACATCTCGAAATTGCCAGAGCGCTCGCTACAAAGCCGAGCCTGCTGCTTCTCGACGAGCCTGCTGCCGGAATGAATCCGCAGGAATCTGATGACCTGATGAAGTTCGTCGGCAGAATCAGAAATGATTTCGATCTTTCAATTCTGATGATTGAACACCACATGCAGGTTATTATGGGTATCTGCGACCGCATTTATGTACTCGATTACGGCACACTCATTGCTGAGGGCACTCCTGCCGAAATCCAGAACAATCCAAAGGTAATTGAGGCTTATCTGGGGGTGGATGAATAATGTTAAAAATAGAAAACGTACACGTTTATTACGGTGGTATCCACGCTCTAAGGGGTATCAACATGGACGTAGAGGACGGTGCTATTATCTCCCTCATCGGAGCTAACGGCGCCGGCAAATCGACCACGCTGAAATCCATAATGAGCCTGGTAAACAAAACGGAAGGCACCATCACCTTCAATGGGAAAGACATCACAAAGATGGGAACCCGTGACATCGTAAAAGAAGGAATCGTGCTCTGCCCTGAGGGCAGACGCGTGTTCCCGGACCTTACGGTTGCGGAAAATCTCATCATGGGTTCATACCTCAGAAAGGACAAGGAAGGTATCAAAAAAGATACCGAGTGGGTGTATGAACTCTTCCCGCGCATGAAGGAAAGAGAGTGGCAGCTTGCCGGCACACTTTCAGGCGGCGAGCAGCAGATGCTTGCTGTAGGCCGTGCGCTGATGGCAAAGCCAAAGCTCCTCATGCTCGATGAGCCTTCACTTGGTTTGGCACCACTGGTTATAAAGGACATCTTCTCAATCATCAAGCAGATCAGGGAATCCGGAGTAAACGTACTCCTGATCGAGCAGAACGCAAAGGCGGCGCTCGAGATTTCCGATTTTGCCTATGTAATGGAAACAGGCGTTGTTACCATGTCAGGCAAGGGTAAGGACCTGCTAAACGACGAAAGAGTCCAGAAGGCTTACTTAGGAGAATAAAGAAAATTATGAGACGAAGGTATTTAAGAGGTTTTGTACTAATAGTGGCTGCGCTGATGATGGCTTGCAGCCTGGCAGCTTGTGCTACCCTGGATGCCTTCGTCGATACTTTTATTGAGCAAAAAGAGGAGCCGGAGGAAACTGTGAGAATTGGCGTATTTGAGCCGCTTACAGGTCCGGACAGCGAATACGGCAAGCTTGAGGTAATGGGAATTGAGCTTGCTAACGAGCTCTACCCTGTGGTGCTGCAAAAGCCGGTGGAGCTGATATATGCCGACAATCAGTCGGACATCGACGTGGCGACGGCAGCAATTCAGGATCTGATTGCGAAAAGGCCCGCAATAGTGCTGGGCAGCTACGGCGACATAAACTCTCTTGTGGCGGTTAAATATCTCGAGGCGGCGAAAATCCCCGCAATGGCGATAACCAACACAAACCCGCTGGTGACGAGCAACAACCCTTACTATTTCAGAGTGTGCTACGTCGAGACCTACCAGGGCACGGCGCTGGCAAAGTTTACGGTTGAGTCGCTGGGGACCAGCTCGGCTGCCATCATCCGCGAGAAGGGCAACGACACAGCAACTGCGCTCGCCCGCACATTCGAGGACAAGATGATGCAGATGACCGAAAGCCCTACAACCGTCTGTACCACCATAGAGTACGAAGCAGGCAAGGCTGACTGGTCAAAGGAAATCGCAAGCATAAAGGCTTCGGGGCTGCAGGCCGTATTCCTGCCGGCAAACCTCGATGACACCCGTGCTATACTTAACGAAGCGGACAAGCAGGACTACAAAGGCGTGTTCCTCGGCACAGACGTCTGGAGCAGCGACGAGTTTTTGAGCATAATGAACAATCTGGACGTAAACGTTGCCATTTCGGTGGTTTACGCGCCGGACACATCGGTTAACGATATGTCGAAAATCTTCCTGCAGGCGTACCACGCAAAGTACGGTGTCGAATCGGTGCCGGACCCTGCGGTGGCGCTGGGCTTTGATGCTTACATAATAGCGGTTGACTCGATTAACCGCATCTGCACGGCGCTCGACGGAGAGCTGCTTGCGACAAGCATAGGGCTGGAGACGGCATTCCCGGGGGCTTCGGGGAACATCACATTCGATGTGGACGGAAACCCTATGAAAACAGTTATAATTGAAGGAGTCAGAAACGGTAAATTCGTGAAGCTATACACGATGGAACCGATATTTGAATAAATAAAAAGAGATTAAGGAGAATAAAAATGGAAGAACAAATCAAAGAAGTACTCGAAGGTATCAGACCTTTTCTGCAGAGAGACGGCGGAGACA
>DGGP01000080.1 GCA_002392265.1 Firmicutes bacterium UBA3871
AGTTCGATTCTCGATGGGGTCACCATTCAAAAAGCAGCTTACATAAGCTGCTTTTTTATTGCCATGATTGTTTTATTGTTTAGTTGCTAGAAGTTTGCAAAGACATATTTACCCGACTTTGAAAGGTCGGAGGCTGTAAGTTTTTTATCGCTGTAGGCACCGTTTTTGAGTGCCGCAGAAGCTTCGGATTTATCGCAAAGCGACCAGTTGCACCAGCTAAGTGCTCTCTTTGTCATAAAGCTCATCCATTCAGCTGCCTTGTCGAGATAAGGGCCACCGTTTCCGCTTGCATCGCTGGTGCCCCACTCAGTGACAAAGATTGGCGCTCCGAGCTTCAGCGCGGTATCTACCTTGTCGCGTAAGTTCTGACCGTGAGTACCTGCATAGAAGTGGAAGGAATACATTATATTCTTAAATGATACAGGGTCCTTTGCCGCAGCATCCACATCCTGGCTCCATGTAGGTGTACCGATTAAAACAATCGAATCCGGGGAGTTCTTTCTGATAACAGGGATTACCGCCTCAGCATAAGGCTTGATATTATCGCTCCATGTGATATTTCCGTTTGGCTCGTTGCAAATCTCGTATATTACATTCGGAGTGGAAGCGTACTTCTTTGAAACCTCATCAAAGAAATTAATCGCCTCCGCTTTGTAATTCATAGGATTTGCGGTGTTGCCGTTTAATATATGCCAGTCGATGATTACATACATATCCTGACTTACCGCTGTATTTACCGCTGAGAAGACTCTTTCCTTTGCGGCTGCTTTGTCTGTCATATATCCGTTTTCCTCGACATACATTGCAATTCTGAATATGTTTGCACCGCTGTCCGCAGTGAACTTAATCGCATCCTTTGACAGGAACTCGGAGAACCACTGGATGCCGTGCGAAGACATGCCGTGGAGAACGACAGGCTCGCCCTTCTCGTTCGAGAGCTGAGTGCCCACTACCTTGAGCCATCCGTTATCGGAAACTCCGCCCTTGCGTGTAACATCAGGGGTATCAGGGGTGTAGCTTTCTGTAACTGCCGGTGCGGAAGTTTCGCCTGCATCGCTGCCCGAGCCTGCATTTTCAAAGTTTCCCTTCTTGAACGCCTTGTATATAATTGTGCAGGCCTCGGCACGGGTGAGATTTCCCTTTGGCACAAATGTACCATCCTCGTAGCCTGTTAGGATATCGTTTGCGTAGGCCTGTTCCACAAGATACTGATAGTTTGCGGTTACGGAGTTAAAGTCCTTGATTGCAGAGGTCACTGCATTCCAGTCGCCCTGATCCGCATTTGGAAAAAGAGAAAGCATCAGAACGGAGGCCGCTTCTTCTCTGGTAATATCGCCCTTGTAGTCCGGCAGATTCCATATAACCCAGCACCCTGCCTTGTCGCGGACGGCCTCGATATTGCTGCTTGCCCAGTAGCTGTCAGTGGCAGGAGCTTCAATCCCCAGAATGCGGGAGATTATAGTTATGAACTCACCGCGGGAAATTGTGGCCGAGGGTCTGAAGGTGCCGTCTTCGTAGCCCTTTAAGAGTCCTTTTTCCGCCATATCGGTTACGGCATCGTAATACCATGCGGTTTTAGCGGTATCCGTAAAGCTTGGCACCTTGTTTTGCGAAACATCAAGCGCATCAGAAGGCGTGCCGCATGCAGCCATAAGGCAGATGAACATCAAAACCGCAAGCAGCGCAGGGAAAACGCGAAGCCTTTCATTGTTAAAAAACATTTTCAACATTTTGTTTCTCCATTCACTTTCAACTTTTATTATGATGTACACGTAACATTTACACTAATTATACCGCATTCTGGTGGCTTTGGACAGTAATGTTTATTGACTGAAAATGTGAGTACATGGTATAATCTGTCTGTAATATGATAGGAGAAAGGAGATTTATGATGGAATACATAGTTAATTTCTTATGGGACGAAGAAACCTGCGTTTGGGTTGCTACGGGAGAAAATATACCGGGACTTGTTTTGGAATCAGGCTCGTTCGATGCACTTTTGGAGCGAGTTAAGTATGCCATTCCTGAACTCCTTGAACTTAACAATTTACCACCTATGAAGTCCCTCACAATGAAGTCTGAATATCATCAGAGGATGACAGCATAATGGCAAGTTTCGAGAAAGAAATTAGGAAAATACTTAAACAGAGCGGATGCTATTTCGTAAGACATGGGAAAGGTGACCATGATATATGGTACAGTCCTTTGACATGCACAAATGTAACAGTTCCGGTATTTGTTAAATCAAGACATACAGCTAATGCAATTATGAAACAGTGTGGGGTTGATTATCATTTTTAGCAGCTTGTTTAAGCTGCTTTTTTAATGCATTTTAGTGTGGTATAATTAGATGGGGTTATACGGAGGTGTAATTTGGAATCGACACTTGTCAGAACTTGGGCGGAAATAAACCTAGATGCCCTAGAACACAACTATAGAAAACTCAGAGAGCTCATAGGTGAAAAGGTGAAGTTTCTCGGCGTTGTAAAGGCTGATGCCTATGGGCACGGAGCTGTGATGGTCGCTCGTACTCTTGAAGACCTCGGCGCGGATTACCTTGCGGTAAGCAGCATTGACGAGGCGATGGAGCTGAGATTAAACGGCATAAAAATGCCGATTCTGATTTTGGGCCATACGCCAAAGGAGCAGGTCGGACGCCTGATTAAATATGACATCACCCAGGCGGTTTCCTGCGAAGCAAAGGCTATAGAGTACAGCGAAGAATGCCAGAAGCTTGGCGAAACTCTGAAAATCCATATAAAGGTGGATACAGGAATGTCGCGCCTCGGTTATATCTGTGTGGGAGATTATTTCAGCATAGGAATCGGAGGTATGGCAAATGCCTGCAATCTGCCGGGACTTTACGCAGAGGGCATCTTTACCCACTTTGCGATGGCCGATATGGAGGGTAGCACTGCAGATGAATATACCGAAAAGCAGTTTACGCTCTTCCGCGATGTGGTGCTGGCTGTCGAAAAGGAAGTCGGTAGAGATTTTAAAATCCGCCACTGCGCAAACTCAGGCGCAACCGCGAGATTTCCGAAGACCTACCTCGACATGGTGCGGCCGGGACTCCTCCTTTACGGCTACGGGCAGTATTCAAAAGAGCTCGGATTAAAGCCGGTCATGGCGCTGAAGACCACAGTAAGCACGGTGAAAATTTACCCAAAGGGCACGGCAATTAGCTATGGCGGAATTTACGTTACCGACAAGCAGACCAGAATGGGCGTCATCCCGTACGGCTATGCTGACGGATTTTTGCGCTCGCTTTCAAGCAGGTGCAGCCTTTGGACCGAAGAGGGTCTTGCGCCTCAGCGCGGAAAAATCTGTATGGATATGGCGATGATAGACCTGACCGGAAAGGATAGCATAGATGTCGGCTCCGAAATTGAAATTTTCGGCGAGCATAACGATATAGACTCTCTCTCCGAAATTGCGGGCACCATTCCTTATGAGCTTACTTGCGCGGTCAGCAAGCGTGTGCCGAGAATGTACATGAGAGGCGGAGCTGTGGTCGAAAAAGAACTTATGCTAAGAATGTAGCAGAAATAAATCAATAAAAGCGAAGAGTGCGCTGCATTATTTTGCGGCGCGCTTTTTCATATCTTCAGGAGCGAAAAGCCTTGATTTTTGTATGGCTATCAATTAAAATTATGTTGTTGCACTTTTGAGAGGCACATATGCGGATATGGCGGAATTGGCAGACGCGCAGGATTTAGGTTCCTGTGGCAACACCGTGCAGGTTCGAGTCCTGTTATCCGCACCACAGATAATCCGAACAGTATTCACAGGTGAATATGGTTCGGATTTTTGTTTTTCCGTTCACTGCAGTATGATATAATATATTTCATCCATACTTTAATATTGCAAAGAAAGCAAGGAATAATCAAATGATATATATAGATAACGCCGCAACGACGAAATTGAGCGAAAAGGCACTAGATGCAATGATTCCGTATCTGACGGAAGAGTGCGGAAATCCTTCAAGCATGCATGTTGCGGGGCAGAAAGCGGCTGCCGCAATTCAGCGGGCACGGGAAGAAATAGCGGAAGTATTAAACTGCTCTCCAAAGGAAATATATTTTACATCGGGTGGCAGCGAAGCCGACAACCAGGCAATAATCTCGGCGGCAAGAATTGGGGCACGCACCGGAAAGAAACATATACTTTCCACAGCCTTT
>DGGP01000162.1 GCA_002392265.1 Firmicutes bacterium UBA3871
TACGGTATTGACTTCACCGGCGGTACAAAGATGCAGATTGACCTCGGAAAGTACGTGGACGAGGCTTCAATAGAAAAAACAATTGCAAGCTATGACTTAAACGACCTCCAGATTGTTTATTCTGGAGACAACAAAGAGGAAATCATCATAAAGACAACAGACTTCCTCGAAAACGACCAGAGAGCGGAAATCATCAATACTCTTCAGGATGAATACGGATTTGAAGACAGCAGCGTACTGACTTCCGAGCAGTTCTCACCGTCAGTCGGAAGCGAGCTTCAAAAGAACGCTGTAATTGCAGTACTTGTTGCCGCTGCAGGTATGCTTATCTACATTATCATCAGATTTGAATGGAAGTTTGGTATTGCTGCAATAATCGGCGTATTCCACGATGTACTGATGGTAATCGCATTCTATGCAATATTCCGTGTTACGGTTAACAATCCGTTTATCGCAGGTATCCTGACTGTAGTAGGTTATTCCATCAACGATACAATCGTAATCTTTGACAGAATCAGAGAAAATCTCGGTCTGATGAAGAAAAAGAATACTACAGAGCTGGTAAACAAGAGTATCAACCAGACAATCGGAAGATCCGTTATGACTTCCGTAACAACTCTCGTAGTTATGATTCCTATGCTCGTTATGACAGGCGAAGCAATCAGAGAGTTCACGGTTCCTCTGATGGTCGGCGTGGTTGTAGGCTGTATTTCATCCATTACAATCTGCTCACCGGCATGGGTTGATATCACAAATCTCACAGGCGGCAGCAAATACAAGGGTGCCGCAAAAAAGAAATCGGGAAAGAAATCCCATAACAAAGAATCTGAAGAAGAGGAGTAATCCATGGAAAGTAGAGAGCAGTTCCTACAAAAGCTGGCTGAACTGAACCCAAAATATAATATGGAACTGATAGCTCGTGCTTTTGATCTGGCAAACGAAAAGCATAAAGATCAAAAGAGAAAGTCCGGCGAGCCTTATATCATTCATCCTATGGCCGTAGCAAAGATACTGGCCGATCTTGGCATGGATGAGGAGACGGTGGCTGCAGGGCTGCTCCACGATGTTGTGGAGGATACCGATTACACCTATGAACAGCTTAAAAACGACTTCGGCGAGGAGATAGCGCTCCTCGTCGACGGCGTTACAAAGCTGACCTCAATGGTCATTGAGAGCAAGGAGCAAAAACAGGCAGAAAACCTCAGAAAGATGTTTCTGGCGATGAGCAAGGACATCAGAGTTCTGATAATAAAGCTTGCCGACAGACTGCACAACCTGCGCACAATCAACTATATGACCGAAGCGCAGATTTACGACAAGTGTACTGAGACGCTCGAAATCTACGCGCCGCTTGCCGAGAGGCTGGGAATATATGCTATGAAGTTCGAGCTTGAGGATATAGCACTAAAGCATATCGATCCCGAAGCATACCAGACACTGCGTTCCCAGATAAACAAAAAGAAAGAGGACCGCGAGGCGATTATCAACAAGGTAATCGAGGAAATAAAGGTTTCACTGGATGAGCTTAATATCCATTACGATATTATGGGCAGATCCAAGCATTTCTACAGTATATACAGAAAGATGAAGTTCCAGAACAAGCAGCTGGACGAAATTTTCGACCTGATGGCGGTTCGTGTCCTAGTAGATACGGTTAAAGACTGCTATGCGGTACTCGGTGTGGTTCACACTATGTGGAAGCCTATCCCGGGAAAATTTAAAGATTATATTGCAATGCCAAAGCCGAACATGTATCAGTCGCTGCATACGACGGTACTCGGCGATAACGGCGAACCGTTTGAAATCCAAATCAGAACATACGAGATGCACAAGGTAGCAGAGTACGGAATTGCCGCACACTGGAAATACAAGGAGGGCGTCTCTTCAGATAAAGAAGAAATTAAACTTGCGTGGCTGCGCCAGACACTTGAATGGCAAAAGGATATGAACGATCCAAAGGAGTTCATGGACACCTTAAAGGTCGATTTGTTTGCTTCGCAGGTATTCGTATTCACGCCGCAGGGTGAAGTAGTCGAGCTTCCCGCAGGCTCCACACCGATAGATTTTGCGTTCAAAATTCACTCTGCTGTCGGATATAAATGCGTTGGAGCAAAGGTTAACGGAAAGATTGTTCCAATCGACTATAAACTCCAGAACGGCAATATTGTTGAAATTATTACATCTGCAAACTCCGGCGGTCCATCGGCCGACTGGCTGAAAATTGCCCAGACATCATCTGCCAGAGCTAAAATCAGGCAGTGGTTAAAGAAAGAAAGCAGAGACGATAAAGTTGACAAGGGCCGCGAGGCCATTGAAAGATATGTTACCAAAAAGGGATACGATCCAAGCACGACGCTAAAGAACAACTATGTTTCAAAGGTTGTAAAGCAGCTCGGACTTTCAAGCTCGGACGAGCTTTATCTGCAGCTGGCATCCGGCGGTACATTCCTTTCAAAGGTAGCGATAATGTTCTTTGAGCTCTATCATGCTGACAAGCACGAGGAGCAAAAAAAGAACGAGACCGCACTTGAAGCGATAGAGCAGCACGAAAAGGCTTTAAAAGAGCGCGAAAAGCGTCAGGAATCGCTCAGAGCGAGCGGCAGAGACCAGTCGGGTATTCTGATAAAGGGCAGCGAAGATCTCGACAATCTGATGATACGTGTATCAAAGTGCTGCAACCCTGTACCGGGTGATGACATAATCGGCTTTATCACAAAGGGCAGAGGTATATCGGTGCACAGAAAAGACTGTGTAAACGTAATTAACGCAACCGAGCAGGATAAAGCCAGATTCATCGACGTCGAATGGAACGAAGCAAAGGTCGGAAAGGATTACGAGGTTACAATATCTATGATAGCTGATGACCGCAAGGGTCTCTTTAGCGATATATCAAAGGTTTGTGACGATAATGATGTCAGCCTGACGGGAATAAACGCAAAGACGACGAAAGACGGTTCGGTAATAATAGTAATGTCTATAGCGCTGAAGGGCACCGGTCAGATGGAAAAAATCCTCAGGTCGCTCCGCAGCATACCAAACGTTTCCAACGTTTACAGAGGAAAAATTTAGGAGGCAATATGAGAGCAGTTGTGCAAAGAGTAACAGATGCGGATGTATCTGTCGGCGGTAAAATCACAGGCTTAATCGGGAAGGGCGCGGTTGTTTTAATCGGCGTTGAAACCGGTGACGATGAAAAGGATGCCGAATACATTGCAAAGAAAATAGCCAATCTCCGCATTTTCGACGATGCCGACGGCGTAATGAATCTCTCGGTAAAGGATATTGACGGGGAAATACTTGCTGTTTCCCAGTTCACACTGCTTGGTGATGCAACTGGTGGCAACCGTCCGAGCTGGTTCAAAGCAGCAAAGCCCGAGGAAGCGAACAGTCTCTACAGAAAAACCATTGATATAATGAAGGATACCTATGACCTTCACGTTGAAGAAGGCGTTTTCCAGGCTGAAATGCTGGTTCGCATCAATAACGACGGACCTGTTACAATTCTTCTCGAAAGTCACAAGCTTTTCTAGACAGAGGTAGATTATGAAAATAGAACGAAAACCGAGCGGAATGCTCGGAGCAAATACATATCTGGTTTGGGACGAAAAGAGTCTGATGGGCTTTATAGTAGACCCGGGCGGATATGACGATTCTTTGGTAAGTCTAATAGAAAAAGAAGCTGTAAAGCCCGAATATATCATTCTGACACATGGTCATGGCGACCATATCGGCGGAGTTCCAAAATACAGAGAGCTATATCCCGATATAAAGCTGATTGCCTGCGAGGCGGAACGCGAGTTTCTGCTCGATCCGAGCGTAAACGAAAGCGCAGAGCTTTGTTTTAGGGAGCTGCGTCTTACCGCAGACATATATGTCGCTGATGGCGATACATTAAAGGTCGGCGATATGGAGCTCAAATTCATCCATACCCCGGGGCATACTCCGGGCGGAATGTGCATCTATACAGGCGGTGCATTATTCAGCGGCGACACACTTTTCAGGTACTCAATCGGCAGAACCGATTTTCCGGGCGGAGATTTCAAAGCTCTGATAGACTCCATAAGAGAAAAGCTTTTCTGTCTGCCGGACGACACGATTGTTTATCCCGGACACATGGACGGCACCGAAATCGGTAAAGAAAAGAGGCACAATCCTTTCGTATGTATCGAATAGTTATAAACGGTATTACAGACAAATACGAATATGAAGAGCTGGCAAAGGTTTTTCTGAATCCAAAGGATTTTGTTATGATATGCGGAGCTGAAGGCTCGGCAGGAGATATCACTATAGATGCGAATGAAATTCGTTTATCCTTAAGTGACGAAAAGGCTGTTAAAAACAGAATCAAGCATAATCTTTATCTGGAGCTTTCAAAGCTGACCGAAAAGAGCCCTGACTGGGGCATTTTGACAGGAGTCAGGCCCGTAAAGCTTGCGGGCGAGTTGGTCGGAAAGCATGGAAGAGCCGAGGCGAAAAGGCTGCTTTTACAGGATTATCTTCTCAGCCCCGAAAAGGCGGAGCTGATTCTCGATACCTATGCTTTTCAGCAGCAGGCAATAGGAAGACCTCCCGACCG
>DGGP01000153.1:0-3298 GCA_002392265.1 Firmicutes bacterium UBA3871
GATCCTGTATCTCCCATAAATACCTTTGCCGGATGTCTGTTGAATACCAGAAAACCGAGGCAGGCTCCGGAAAGTGCGAAGAAATACCATTCACAGCTGCTGTAATATCCGCCTATGCAAATCATTCCGAACACAAAAGCAACTATAGCCGTTACTCCGCCCGCAAGCCCATCGAGTCCATCGGTAAGGTTCACGGCATTTGTCATAGCAACTATCGTAAACACTATGAAAGGTATGTACCAGATGCCAAGGTCAACCGTCGTTTTTACAAACGGCACATAAACGGATGTCCCCCAAGGCTCACAATATGTAACGTAAATTGCAACTCCCAGGCTGATTGCTATCTGGAACACCATCTTTTGCCATGCCCTGAGTCCTAGGTTCTGCTTTTTCAGGATTTTCATAAAATCGTCCCAAAAGCCTAAAAGCGCAAATCCGAGGAAGCCTCCGAGCAATACCCAGTCTGCCTGTGAAACGCCTGATATCAGCCTGCCAAAAATCATAAGCTTCGCCGCTATGAAAACCACGATTGTTGTAAACACTATGGCAATACCACCCATGCTCGGCGTCCCCGCCTTTGCAAGATGCGACTGCGGACCTTCCTCCCTGATGTTCTGCCCTGTCTTCATCCGTATCAGTACAGGGAGAAGCAGTTTCATTGAAACTGCCCCCACGATAAATGCCGCAATCATGATGGTCAAATCCTGCGATATTAAAAGATGCCCCGCAAAAGAGTTACCCATTTTCATACACTCCGTTTTCTTTATTCCGTGATTGCTTTCACGATTTCTTCCATATGCATCCCCCTTGAAGCCTTAACAAGAATTACATCGCCCTTTTTGATGTATTCATCCTTTTTCTCTATGAAATCCGCCTTTTCCGCAAAGTACACAACTTCGCCTGTGCCCTTTTTTGCTTTTGCACCCTCTGCGATAGCCTTTGCAATTTCCCCTATTGCTATCACGAGATCTATTTTCTTTTCTGCCGCAAACTCTCCGACCTGTCTGTGCCAGCTTTCACTTTCATCGCCAAGCTCATACATGTCGCCGAGGATGGCCACTCTTCTCTCGCCCTCCGTGTTTGAGAGTACGTCAAGCCCCGCCTTCATAGAATCCGGGCTTGCGTTGTAGGTGTCGTCGATGACTCTGACGCCGCCCGCCTCCTTTACGCTGAGCCTGCCGCCGGTAAGCTCAAGCTTTGCAAGTCCTCTAATGCCCGTCTCTATGTCGACATCAAGTGCAAGCCCTGCCGCCAGCGCAAGTGTCGCATTTATCGCATTATGCTTGCCCGGTGCAGGAAGCGCTACATCGTAGGTCCTGCCGCCAAAGCCAAGCTTATATTCTATGCCGTCTGCGCCTCTGTCTCTGACGCCGGAAATTTTGAAATCGCAGCTCCCCAGAGAGCCTGCCGTCCACAGCCTGTAGCTGCCCTTTGCCGCAGCGCTACTTCTCGAAAGCACATCGCCGTCATCGTAGATAATCAGCAGGTTGTCTTTGTCAAAGTAGTCGGTTATTTCGAGCTTTGCCTTCAATATCCCCTGCCTGCTTCCGAGTATCTCCATGTGGGATATCCCGACATTTGTTATAATGCCTATTTCCGGTCTTGCAATATCGACCAGATAATGAATCTCACCGAATGCGCTCATGCCCATCTCGAGAACGACCGCCTCCGTCTCTTCATCTATTGAAAGCACCGTAAGCGGCATTCCTATTTCGTTGTTAAAATTGCCCTGTGTCTTTACCGTGCGATATTTTTCGGAAAGTACACAGTGGAGCATATCCTTTGTACTGGTCTTTCCCGTACTGCCGGTTACGCCGACCTGTTTTACATCGAGCGTTTCGATATATCCGTGTGCGAGCCGCCCGAGTCCCTCCACAGTATCATTTACAAGAATAATAGCAGGGCTTACCTTTGCATTTTTTTCGCGGGCCTTTGAAAGTGCATCAAGCGCAGCTTTTCGGTCGGATACGAGCGCTGCCGCAGTCCCTGCGAGAAATGCGCTTTCTAGAAAGCTGTGCGCATCATGGTTTTCTCCGCGAATAGCGACAAAGAGTGTGCCGGGCGCGGACTTACGCGAATCCGTTATGACTTTCCTGATTCTTTCATCGCCGCTTCCTGCTATCAGTTCTCCCTGCGCATATAGTGCTGCAGTCTTTGATGTAATCTCTTTCATTATCTCACCTATTTGTACAGATAAATCTTTGTTCCTCTCTTTACGGTTTCACCCGCCTTCGGGTACTGGCTCGTTATCGTAAAGTCTGCACCGTTTTCAGCTTCTGCAGGCGATACCTCGTATGTGAGCAGTGCTCCGCCGAGTATTCCTATTGCTTCGCTGAAGGCTTCGCCCTTTACATTTGGCACGACCACCATTCCTGTATTTATAGCCTGCTTTTCCGAATCGGAATAGTTTGGCTCTATGTTCAGATATCTCAGCGTATCTTCAAGCACCAGCTTTGCGCCCGGTGCTGCTGTCTGGCTGCCGTACTTCACGCCCTTTGGATTATCGACGATCATCAGAACCACAACCTGAGGGTCTTCCATAGGTGCCATACCTATGAAGGAGGAGTAAGTCTCGTCGCTGTAGCCGCCTGCTATAGCCTTGTTCGCTGTTCCGGTCTTGCCTCCGATGCGGTAGCCCGGAATCTTTGCCTTGCCTGCGCCGCCCTCAGCAACTACATGCTCCATTATCAGCTTCATCTCATCGGCAGTTTCCTTTGAAACTACCTGCCTTACCACGGTTGTGTCGAATTCCTTGACTATGTTTCCGTCCTTGTCTGTGAGGGCCTTTACCATGCGAGGCTGCATCAGCTTTCCGCCGTTACCGATTGTGCAAACTGCAGTAATCAGCTGAATAGGTGTTACCGCAATTCCCTGTCCATAGCTCATTGTTGCAAGTCCGACAGGACCTGCGGTAGCCTTGTTCTGAAGTATTGCCAGGCCTTCGCCCGGGAAGTCGATTCCCGTCTTTTCGTAGAGCCCGTATCGTTCCAGATAGTCGTAGTATTTGTCTTCGCCAACGCGCTGAGCGAGCTGGATGAATATCGGGTTGCAGGAGTTTCCTACAGCCTCGGTCAGAGTCTCTGCACCGTGTGGGTTGCCTGTACGCCAGCAGTGCAGCGTAACGCCTGCCACATTATATGCGCCGGAGCAGTAGAAATTTTCCTTTGGATATGTAACCTCCTCCTCTAAAGCGATGGAGGTTGTGATCAGCTTGAACGTCGAGCCGGGCTCGTATGTGTCGCTGACCATAGGGTTTCGCCACATCTTGTTCCAGTAAGCCACCTGCTCGTCCGGCGGC
>DGGP01000153.1:3377-19057 GCA_002392265.1 Firmicutes bacterium UBA3871
ATGCTGCTTCCTCTTCGTCGAGAGGGACTCGTGGATTGTTCGGGTCGAAGTCCGGAGTGACGGCCATTGCAAGCACATCACCTGTCTTTGGGTCCATGACGATGCACATCACTCTGTCCGCTTTAGTGTCTTCCTGAGTTGTATTAATTGCTTTTTCAACGTAATGCTGGATAACCGTGTCGAGAGTCAGAACCACATTTAATCCGTCCTCCGCAGCATAATAATCGTTTACTCCGTAGGAAAGATCGTTCCCGCCTACGTCCGTGTTTTTAATCCAGCGACCCGCTACTCCGCTTAAATACTGATTGTATTTCAGCTCTATCCCTGCCAGGCCCTTGTTATCATCAGTCACTGAGCCCAGAACGTGGGATGCAAAATTCCCCAGAGGATAATTTCGCTTTACATCCTCGCTGAACTCCAGCCCCGGAACCTTTTGTGCCTTGATTGCATCAACCGTCTGCCTATCGAGATATTTTGCGACCTTTATCAGCCTCTTTTCGCTGGAAAGTGTTTCCTTCAGTTCCTCCTCGGAGATTCCCAGTATCCCTGAAAGGCTTGTCGCGGCAGCCTGAAGGCTTACCTTCTTTTCTGCTTCACTCGAGCCCTTTTGGACATTAGCCGGTCTCGCCCAGAGAGTATAGCAGCTGGCGCTGATTGCCAGCTTCTCGCCGTTGCGGTCAAGTATGTCGCCGCGCTTTGCCACAATCAGCTCGTCCCTGGTCTGCTGTGCAACAGCCATTTTTGCGTAATCTTCCCCCTTGACTATCTGAACATAGCCCAGTCTGACGCATAGCGCGCATATGAGAATAATCATCACTACAAAGACGAAGATTATTCTTTTTTTAGTAAGTGTGGAAGTTTTATTCATTTTTGTAAGTATCTGCTATATTAAGAAAAAACCAGGTTGCACGTGGCCTTCTGGTTTTTTCTTAATTTATCATTTAAGTCTATATATCTTGCTAGTTGTATGCCTGATCCTTCAGGAGCATGGCAAAATCCGTGGCAGGTTCATCTTCTTCGATTACATATACGATTTCCGCCGATGTAGGGTAAACCATCCCAAGCTCGTTAATAGCTTTGGTCTCTATTGCCGAAATATTGTTGGCTGTTTTTATCTCAACAGTAAGTGTTTCTATCTCTCTTTCTATATCTGTGTTCGCTGCAATAATCGAATTGATTTCGCACTTGAGCGTTGCAGCATAGGCAGACGAAATAACCACTCCTACGCATACCGCAGCGAGGAGAATGATGTACGCCATGGCTCTCTTCCTGTCCTTTGCGGAAGCGATGTGCCTCTTTGCCTTCGGGGCTCTCTTTCTGCGGACATCCGTACCGAGGTCGAGGCCGTATTTTATGTAGTTTTCTTCGTATTCATACCACTTTTCTGCCGTGACCATCAGATACCATCCTTAATACACTCACGTTTATCCCCTAGTTTTTCAGCCACCCTGAGTTTGGCGCTTCTGGCGCGGGGATTTGCCAGCAGTTCTTCCTTACTTGCCGTAAGAGGTTTGCCTGTAACCTTTTTAATGTCGGGGATTTTCCCGCAGACACAAACCGGAAACTCCGGAGGGCAGGTGCACGGATGCACGCGCCTTGCAAAGATTTCCTTTACTATGCGGTCCTCCAGTGAATGGAAGGTGATGACAGCGAGCCTGCCGCCCGGAGCGAGTACATCACAGAACTCGTCCACGGCTTTTTTGAGCTGCGACAGTTCATCATTAACTTCTATTCTGATTGCCTGAAAGGTTCGCTTTGCCGGATGAGGTCCTTCCCTCCTGGCGCTTGCCGGAACCGCCGCCTTTATTGCATCCACAAGCTCGAACGTGGATGTCAGCGGCGCTTCCGCTCTTTTTTTTACGATGAAGCTCGCAATCCTGCTCGCCCACCGTTCTTCGCCATATTCCCTTATGATTCGTGCAAGTTCCTTCTCGCTGTACGTGTTTACCACATCATAAGCGGAAAAGCTGTCGTCTGCATTCATTCGCATGTCGAGGGGAGCATCCTGCATATATGAGAATCCTCTCTCGCTGTTATCGAGCTGAAACGACGAAACGCCCAAATCGAGCACAGCTCCGTTTATTTTATCTATGCAATTATCTTCAAGCACGCTTTTGACTTGTGAATAATTGCTCTGCACAAATATCTTTCGACATTTGTAAGCTTCAAGCCTTTTTTCCGCTGCCGCAAGGGCATCTTTGTCTCTGTCAATCCCAATAAGCAGGCCTTTGCTGCCGAGCCTTTCGCATATCCCGGAAGCATGCCCTCCTCCGCCCAGGGTTCCGTCTACATAAACCCCGTCGGGCTTTACAGCCAGGCTGTCAATTGTTTCTTTGAAGAGTACCGATGTGTGTTTAAATTCCATCTTTTTTACTCCGATATTTCGAGCGGGATTAAATCCCGTACTGACGGAGCAGCTCTTCGAGCTTTGCGTCATCCGTCTCTTCGGTAGCTGCGTTTTCGTTGTCCTTCCAGTTCGCTGCGCTCCAGATTTCCATTCTGTCTATCATTCCAACGGTAACGATGTCTTTCTCGATACCGGCATATTCTCTAAGTTCGGTCGGAAGCGTTAAGCGTCCCTGCTTATCCACTTCGCACTCAACCGCATTGGCATATATCTTTCTGACATATGCTCTGATTAATTTATCCGAAGTGGGGAGCGCGGATAACTTTTCGCGCACCTTGTCCCACTCGCACATCGGATAAATGTACAAACACTGGTCATCGCCCTTGGTTAAAACGCACTTATATCCAAGGTCGTCTCTGCATTTTGAAGGCACAATCATGCGATTTTTGGCATCTATTGAGTTGTTATATTTGCCCATCAGCATGGCCATTCCTCCATTATCTTAGAATACCGTACTTTCACTATAAACCACTTCGCTCCACTTTTCAACATTTCACTCCACTTTTTTGCCAAATTGCTCCCTTTTATGGGCGAAGTTTTTTGCGGTTTTTGCAGATTTTTTCGGTCGTCCACTACATATAGTGCTTTTTTGAAATCTCGCGCCCATATATCGTAGCTTAACAATAGGGTTAAATTTAAATTTAATTTTTTGGTATTTTTGCAGCTCTGCGCGCCCAAATTTGCAATGGTTGAAGCGCGCTGGCGCGTGGGGCGGGCGCGTGGGGCGCCCGGTGGGTGTGGGGTGCGGGCGTGGCGCGCCCGGTGGGTGTGGGGTGCGGGCGTGGCGCGGGTGTGGCGGGTGCGGTTGGCTCCAAATCAAGTTTTTGATTTTGGAGTCAACCAATTTGCACTTTTGATGGCGATTCTTTGCGTTTTTACTGCGATTTTGCCTTGGACGGTTGGCTCCAAAACGAGTTTTTGATTTTGGAGTCAACCGGGCTTTGCTATTTTGTGATTGTTTTCCCATTTTTATACAGCTTTTCAAAAAAATAAAGTGGCTCCAAATCGAATTTTCGATTTTGGAGCCATCCAATGTGCACTTTTGTCGGAAATCCTATGCGTTTTTACTGCGATTTTGCCTTGGCCGGTTGGCTCCAAATCGAATTTTTGATTTTGGAGTCAACCGGCCCTAAATTTTTAGCGCCCCGAGCCAAATACTTTTAGCTCGGGACGCTACGCATTTTATCTATTAAGGAAATTTATCGCTGCTGTAGCTGCAATTGCTCCGTCGCTTGCCGCAGTAACAAGCTGCCGCACTTCCTTTGTGCGGTTATCGCCCGCCACAAATATACCGGACACATTGGTTTTGCAGTTTTCGCCTGCTTTGATGTAGCCTGCCTCGTCTGTTTCAATCAATCCCGCAAAGCTCTGATTTGACGGTATGCGCCCGACTGCTACAAATAGCCCATCAACCGGTATTTCACGCAGCCCTGTAGGCTCTCCCGCAGCAATCGACTTTGCATCTGCAACTGTTACAGATACCAGCTTACCGCCGTCCTCTTTCAGCTCAGTAACTACACTGTTTAGAATAAACTCAACATTTGCCTTTTCCTTTAAACCTGCGGCTGCAATTTCTTCGCCGCGGAACTCGTCGCGCCTATGAATCAGGTAGACCTTGCCTGCGACATCGGAAAGGTATAGTGCATCTTCGAGAGCTGTATTGCCACCGCCGACAACTGCAACAGTCTTGCCCCTGTAAAAAGCGCCGTCGCATGTCGCGCAGTAGGATATGCCTCTGCCGATGAGCGCTTCCTCGCCACTGATTCCCAACTTGCGATTGGCCGAGCCTGTGGCAATTATCACAGTCTTTGCCTCGTATTCGGATTTTGCCGTTATGACACCGAAATGCGATGCATCTGCATCCGAGCTTTCCTTCCTTATCTCCGTAACTCTTTCAAAGCGCACTTCTGCACCGAGTTCCTTTGCTTGATTATATAGCTTTGTCGCGAAATCAAAGCCAGAGATGTGCGGCTCTGCAGGATAGTTTTCGATTTCAAGTGTGTTCACTATCTGCCCACCGTAAGTCAGTGCTTCAAGCACCAGCACAGATTTTGACGCACGACGCGCATATATCGCTGCAGTAAGCCCCGCAGGCCCCGCTCCTACTATCAGAATATCGTACATGTCTGCCTCCGTAAATTAACCAATCAAGCTTTCTATTTCATCCTTTGGAATAAGCCCGACACTCCTCTTTACTTCATTTCCGCCGTCAAAGAGCACAAGGCACGGAATTGATGCCACGCCATACTGCGCTGCAAGCTCCGGATTTTCGTCGATATTGATGGATACGAACTTTACAGAATCGTTCTCGTTTGCCAGCTCATCTATGATCGGTCCGAGCATTCTGCACGGCCCGCACCAAGCTGCGTTGAAATCTGCAAGAACCTTCTTTTCACTTTTGATTACTTCATTTTCAAAATTATCCTTGTTTACTGTGATTACTGCCATTTCGATTTCCTCCTTTTTTTTGCGGTCTTTGCGACCTTTACTGCACAAAGCTTTTTCCGCAGTTTCTTTGAAAATATACTTGATTTACTCTGAACGTTCCATGTTCATCAGGATTTTGTATAAAAGCTTGTATAGAGTTTCTGCTTCGCTTTCGGTCAGACCTATGCACTGCGCCATACAGCACGGCACATCGAGCGCTTCGTCGCGCAGAGCCATACCCTTTTCGGTGATAGCCACGTTCAGTACTCTCTCATCCTCCTTGGATCTGACTCTCGTCACATATTCCTTTGCTTCCAGTTTTTTCAGGAGCGGTGTTAGTGTCCCCGAATCGAGAAGCAGTGCGCCACCCATGTCCTTTACGTTGCTCTCGCCCTTTTCCCAAAGATACATCATCACAACATATTGGGTATAAGTCAGGTCGAGCTTTTCAAGCCTCGGCGCATAGCGCCTGACAATTTCCTTTGAGCAAAGATAAATCGGAAAGCATAATTGATTTTTCAGACTGAGTGGCTCGTATTTCTTTTCCATTTCCTTTTGGCTCCTGTTTTTAATATTCTATACCCTATATTAATTATATTAACCCCATTTGAATGTTTTCGCCATCACTTTTAAAGAAGTGCCTTTAAATCGTCCTCGATTTTTGCAGGCTCAAATGTCGAATCGTATCTTTTTACGGCGTTGCCATCTTTGTCAACGAGGAACTTTGTAAAGTTCCAGACGATATCGCCCTTTTCCTTGCAGGTAGTGCTGATTTTTGCAACAGCCTTCATAGCCATTTTGTTCTTTACGCCCTGCGGTTCTTCGTTAGGCTGCTGCTGCTTTAAGATTTTGAAGACCTCGCTTGCTTCCTCACCGTTAACATCAATTTTAGCCATCTGCTCAAAGTGTGTGTCGTACTTTGCCGTGCAGAACTGATGTATTTCATCATCGCTGCCCGGTGCCTGGTGGCCGAACTGGTTGCAAGGGAAGTCGAGTATTTCAAAGCCCTTGTCGTGATACTTTTCATATAGTGCTTCGAGTCCCTCATACTGAGGTGTGAAGCCGCATCCTGTTGCGGTATTCACAACTAATGTCACCTTTCCTTTTAATTCCGAAAGATCCTTTTCTGCTCCGCTACCGGTTGTTACTTTTAATTCATAAATATTCATATATTAAGCCCCTTTCCATCTACACTTCCGTCGGAGTTTTTCCCGACACTTTATTTTTTAATTGTTTACAATTTGATTGTACGCAATTTAATTGTAAATGTCAACCCCTTTTTTAAAATTATTTTAATTTCCTCCCGGGCTCTGTCCCCAAACTTCCAAAAAGGCGAATTTGGGGACTGGCACCAAACTTCCGAAAAGGAAAATTTGGGGACTGGCACCAAACTTCCGAAAAGGCGAATTTGGTGACTGTCCCCAAAATGGAAAAAAGGCGAATTTGGGGACTGGCACCAAATTAGCCTTTGGTTGGAGCAAGTGAAGGGAATCGAACCCTCCTCTCAAGCTTGGGAAGCTCGCATTCTACCGATGAACTACACCTGCATATTGCGGCAGAGTACATTCGCGCCCGCCGCCTTTTTATTTTATCTTTTTCACCGCTCTATGTCAATCGGTAAAACCAATCGGCACAAAGAGCAATTGAAATATTACGAAATCCGATTCTCAGCAGGATAACTGCCCGCCTTCGCTATTTTCCGTAGTACTCGTCCATGCATTCCTTTATTACGCCCGGAATCCATTTGCACTGCTCCTCGTTTACAGCCGAAAGCGCTACTCTGATGCCCTTTGCAAGCGGCACAGGGAAAAGTCCGCGCTTGAAAATCAGCTCGCAGACAGCATCCGGATCGTCGCACGGAATAGCGATGAAAAATCCCGCATCAAACGGCACTGTCACAAGTCCGCACTTCTTTGCCGCTTCCTCGAAAACCTTGCCGCGGCGAAGAAGCATTTTGTTGCTCGCCTCGCGCTCTGCTTCGAGCTTTTCGCGAAGTTTTGGATCGTTATACATATTCGCAACGACGGTCTGCGCAGCTCTTACGCCGTTTGACCATGTCGCACGAGCTGAGAATCTTGCAACATTCTCGAACTCGACGCATATATCTTTATTGTTAGTCATGCACACAAGCGCGCCGCAGCGCATTCCGTACATCGTAAATGCCTTTGATGCCGAATAAGCCATCAGGCACAGAATGTTGTCCGGGTTTTTCTCGAACTTCTTCACAAAAGCTCTTTCCGCATCCGGGTCGCCTGTGTAGTCAATGTATGCCGCATCAACGAGAATCGTTATCTTCTTGCCGCTTTCTGCAGGAGCCTTGCGGCGAATCATTTCAAGCACCTTGTCCCAGTCCTCCCCTGTCAGCGAGAAGCCTGTAGGATTGTGAGCCGGCGTATTTATGATAATGCCGAGAGTATCCTGAGTCTTCAGCGCCTCCGCCACCTTTTCCTCAAGACCGGCCACGTTGTATTTCCCGTCCTTGTCAACGAGCGGATATGTGGTGAGGCTCCTCTGCAGCTCTGTGCAGATTGACTTGTAGTTTGCCCAGTACCAGTCCGATGTGATGACGGAATCCCCAATCTTCGTGTAGTTGGATACGAAAAGTCTCAGCGCTCCCGTACCGCCCGGTGTATAGCAGGCAGCCGTGTACATGTCAGGCTTGTGCGAGCCAAAGGCGAGCTTTTGAGCCACCTCAATGTATGCCGGAATGCCGCTTATAGGCGCATAGCGTGCATAGTCCTCCGGCGCCAGATTTTTCAGGCAATCCACTACAGACTGAAATACAACCAGCTTTCCGCTATCATCTATAAGCGCACCGATTGTCGCATTTACCGCGTCCTTGTTTCCCGCTTTTACAGCCTCGTCGTACTTTGCCGCCACGCTGAATATTTTGTCCTTGAAGTTTAATTCTCTGTCATTCGCATTCGCAAAAATCAACTTTTCCATTTCTAATCTCCTGTTTTCCGGGCTCACCTGCGAGCCGATGCTCTTTTTAGTATATCACAAAACGTCCCTCTGCGACAGCCTTTTTTACCGCATCACACTCCCTATTCACACCCCTATCAAATGGTTAAGGAACTCTGCGCACTCTCTGTCGGAGCTGAATATCTGTCCACATGCAAAGCGCAGCCCTTCCGGAATCTCGCGGACGCCGCCAAAGGCAATTCCTATGTCTGCCGCACGGCACATTTCAATATCATTGGCACCATCGCCGATAGCGACTGTATTGTGGCGCACACCCAGTCTTCGCACAAGCTCTGCCTTTTGCTCCGGGCCAAAAACTTCGCTTACCTCCAAAGTGCAATCCCCTTTAGCCACGGCCTTTGAGCAAAAAACATGGCCTTCCAAAGCGCCCAGCGCCGCGACAAGCTTCTCAATCCACACATCAAGATTCCCGGTGGCAATATAGCAGCTCTCAGGATTCTTGCGAATGAATGCCGCTATACCCTCATTAAGCGGAATGCCTGCCACCAGGTCAGATGCTTCGCTGACCGGACAATGTGCCAAAAGTGCCACCCTCCGTGAAAAGCTTTCCGCAAAAGGGACCTCCCCACACATGGCCGCCTCGGTTTCCTTCCTCACAATTTCGCCTAAATCAAACTTCTCCGCTATTGCAGGCAAAATCTCTTTCTTTGTAATTGTAGAATCCAAATCAAAAATAAATTTGTGTTCCATGAAATTTCGCTTTAGCCTTTCGCTTCGTCAAAAGCCCGGGGCCGCTAAGCCTCGGGCTTGTAAATAACTATTTTGGCTGCCCCGTATGGCTGCCCCGGCATCTGCCTAAAGCAGCTTCTCGCAGAATCTCTGCGTAATTGCCGCTACCATAGCACGAGTCGAGCTGCCCTGCGGGTCGAGCGCGATGCTGCCGTCCGCCAAGGCCGTTCCGTTGATAATGCCCTTACCAACTGCCCAAGCAAGCGCTTCCTGTGCCCAAGGCGACACTCTGCCGCTGTCCGCAAACCCTTCTACCGAGCCACGCATGCCTGTATCGTAGCCCTTGTACTTCGCATAGTTAAAGTACAGCACTGCGAGCTGCTCACGTGTTACAGGATTTGTCGCACCGAAATCATCACCCTGACCCTGAGCTATGTCGTTTGCAACCATCCAGCCTACGCTGCCTGCAAACCAGTTTCCCGTACTTACATCGCTAAAGAGCTCTGCTGCTTTAGCCATCTGTGCCGCAGTCGCTCTCGCACCCTCGAGATTGAACAGAATCTGTGAAATCATGCCGCGGTTTGTAAGCGCTCTCGCATCAAATACCCCACCGCCGAAGCCTTGCATTATCTCACGACTTGCCGCCCAAGCGACATTTCCCGCAAACCATTCTGTGCCCGCTACATCCGTGAAGGTCTTTGTATTATCTATAATCTTTATCGTCTCGCTGCCTTCGAGCAACATCACGATACCGTCCTCGCCCGCCACGGAGGTCTTTACAATCTCCTCTGTGCCGTCGCCGTATACAACAACCGCTACCGTCCCGGCCGTCATATTCTCAACCGGAATCTCCACAGTCGCCGGATTTTTAGGTGTTACGGAAGCAGGCAGCACTACCTTTACAGGCACTGCCCCTTCAGCACTTGTCGCAGCCTTCACGGAAACGCCAAGCTTCACAGCCTCGCCCTTTGCCACTGCACCTGCCACAGTCTTTTCGCTGATTGCCGCCTCTACGGATACCAGATTGCCGTTTGCATCAGTCTTTACGGTTGTCTTGCTGCCGTCGGCACTTACTGTCACGGTGGTCTTGCTGCCGTCAGGTGCCACAGTCTCTGTCGTGCCTGCCCCGGAAGCACTGCTGCCACCGCCACCACCGCTGTGATGTGAACTGCCGCCGGAGTACGGAACTATCGCGCTTGTCGTTATGATAAGCAAGCTGTCATCGGCACTCCATGTGTAAGCCCCATTTGTTGTGGCCACGCCCGCAGCTGTCGCCCAGTGGAGGCCTTCTGCCAAAGTAAAGCTTCCGCCTGCCCCAAGGCCTGCAATATGCGCTGCGTTCAGTACCGCACCGCTGCTGATATTTACAGCACCGGTTGCCTTTATCGCATAAGTATCTTCATGGGTGGTGCTGCCGCTTATTACTGCTGACTCTGCATCCGTTAGTGTGAATGAAGCGCAGTCTATTCCTATACTGCCTGCTGACGCATTGCACAAAGCTATATCGATGCTTCCGCCTTCACAATTAAAATTGGAGCATCTTAGCACTTTGGCGCTGCCTGTTGCCTCAGCTGCACTCAAGTCAGCATTAAAGCTTGTATTATTAAATGATAAATTACCGGTGTCAATTAAAGTAATATTTCTAAATTGATTATCAAGTGTTATATCAAACGAAGAATCCGTCGCAGTAACTGCAGAGGCTGAAATTGCCGAAGCATCGCTATTCGCACCTGTAATTACCAGGCTGTAACTGCTGTCATTAAAAAGTACCGTGCCGGCCGTATTAATACGCCCGCTGAAATTGCTTGCGTCTGAGACAGTCACATTGTCAGCCTTAAGATTCAATACCGATGCATTCGCTCCAGTCATAGTAAAATCGCTGTCTGCAAGGATGTCCTCCGCTTGTATAACAGCATTCGCAGCGGTAAAACCGGCTAAAGTGCGAATACCATAGCTTAGCTCCAAGCTGCCTCCGTCGGTAATATCGGATTCCGCCGAAGCCCTGCCTCCGGCAAGCATGATACTATCCGCATAAAGGCCGTAGCTTTCAGGTTCAACGCCCGATCCGCTGCCGGTATATGTCGCTTGCCCGGCACTTGCGGTGATACTGCCGTTGCCGTATATGCTTATATTCCTATGATTGTTTATATGATTGCTCTGGCTAACATCAATTCCCGCATTTACACCGCAGGAAACCGGATGATTTGACGGGTTGCTTCCGGTAGCCCCAAGCTGCGCATTTCCACTTGCTGCTATGAGCCGCGCATCCGCTCCTACACTGACATTACCCGAGCCCGAGTATACTGCCATTGAATAAGCATGCTTGTCGTCAGATGTCACTGCATCTCCCGAATAAGCACGAAGCATCGCACTGTCCGTAACGGTTACATCACTTGCCACACATATGCCATATGATTCCGCGTCAGAATCAGTGGAATTAGCATCCTGCCCACAGGCTTCAACTACGGCATTGTCCCTAACTGTCAGGCTGCCACCCATAAGATAAATTCCAAATGACTTGGTTCCTCCACCACCTGTTGCACTCTCGTCTTCTGCTCCGTAAGCCTTTAATGTGGCATTACCTCCGATAATGAGATTACGCCTTACTGCCACGCCTCCGGTGTTATTTACCATGCCCGTAGGATGTTTAAGCGCATGTACTTCAAGAACGCCTGAGCCTGTAATGATTAAGCTGGTATCGTTGTTATTCTCATCATCTATACCAAAAACATAGCTTTCTATGTAATTATCACCATATAGTTCGATTATTGTATCGCGATTTGCCACTACCGCAAGCGCACCTGCCGTAATAACAGCATCCTTAAGCACCAGCCTGTTCTCAGTCCCATCAAAATATGAATTATAATTATCGGCATCAGCGCCTACCGTTGTAAACGCCCCTGCATCATCGTTTATATAATAAACATCATCAGTAAGCATCGCTACCAGGCTTGGCTGATTACCCGCAAAGCTCATTATTGCGACTGCATTATTCTGATCCGCATATACATACCCGCCATCAAACGCAAATGGCACCATTCCAATCATCATGCATATAGCCAGCACATAGCTTAAAACCTTTTTCATATTATCCACCTATTCCGCAGAGTAAACTCTCAAATGCATGTTTGGGAGAGTAAAGCTGCCTCCCTCGTAGCTCTGGCTTACCATATCATCGGTTTCGTTGAATCGAAACTGAAGTATAACATCTGTTGTGACAGCTCCCGCAGTAATACCTTCCGTCAGTGCCAGCGGGCCTGCGCTGTCATCCCACTCGGCAAGTTCTTTGCTGGATAATAATTGGTCGCCGACGAGCACATTTACGGTCACATACTTTTTTATGTCTTCCGGACTTGCATCACCATACTCGGTGAGCTGAACATCGAAAAATGATTCAAGATCACCTGTGCTTGTCACAGCAAGCTTGTAGGTATAAACCTGTCCCGGTGCCAGATTGTTCATCCTGATATTCGGAAGCTCCAGAACCTCTTCATCAAGCTCAATACCCGAAACGGTTACCGGATTAGCCTGACCGAGCCCGGGAGCGAGGGCTGTAAACACCGGTGTGTACACACTTTCATTAGGATCGGTATCAAGCACCCCGTCATGGTCGAAATCCATGCCTTCATAGAATCCGATGTTCATCTCCACATAGCCTGTCTGAAACTCTATCGAAAGCAGAGTACCTCCTCTGAAAAACCATGTGTATGTGGTAACCGCCAGCATAATACCAACCGCAAGAAGCATTACAAGCGATGCGACAACGCGTTTATCACGGATTACCTTTTTAATTGTAAGCTTTATTACATCGCTCAAAGCATCACCTCATTTAGCATTAATTATCCGGATCTACAGCCTGAACATTCAGTCTGCCTGCGGTTACCTTCTGTTTCTGGAAGGAATTGATTTTTAATGTTCCTCCCGGAACTGTAATTTCTTGATTAACCGTTACCGTCAAATTCAGATACATAACTTCATAATCGCTGTGATCCGTCGGCCAGCGATATCCCTGTACGAGCTCGAGTATGTCAAGAATCGATTCATGATCGGTTGAGCTCAGCGGAATAGGCTGACCTGTAACCGTAACGGATTCATCCGTATCTGTCGTTCTGATATCAATGGTTATAAAGCTGGATATATCATAACCGACTCCACCCACCGTAATAACTCGGGGCGGCCTGCCGTCGTATCCTTCGACGCCTACGCCAATTAGCTTTATGTAAAGATCCTTCTCTTTGCCGGAGTATCTTTCAACCTTTATCTTTACCGTGGTGGAATCACCCGGTTTTAATCCCGTAAGCTGCAAGTCGCCCTCTTCAAGAACATCGTCATAAGCACCTGTCTCGGGATTAGCTCCCAAAAACGTTACCGGGATATTGTCTTCTACAAGGAAATTCAGGGCGGTTATATCTGAATGTGTCATGTTAACCATCCAGGCATAGGTCGCAGCCATGAGAAGGAGTGCCAAAAGCATCATCATAATTATTGACTTGTGCATACCACTCTTCTTTTTCTCCATTAATCAATTTCCTCTTTTTATGATACAAAGGATTTACTCGCTCGCTGAGTCTCCGGATATATTATATATGTTTGCATCTGTGCCTGAAATATCAATATTTTCAGAGTTAATTGCCGCATCTGTGCCTTCAAATGCTCCATTTTCGATACTCAGCATTTCAGGGCTCATCATAAACATCCTTGTAGGCGCTGTTTCACTATAGACTACATCAATAAAAGGTGTATATTTTATGGTAATTTCATATTCCAAAACCGTTACCCAGCCATAGCCTGTATTGAAAAGACCTCCTGCACCGTCCTGTAGCATTCTGGATATCTGCACATTATAGCGGAATCCGTCTGCCAGCCTTGTTTCAACCATTTGAAGCTTTGGTGGCGTATTTTTGTTTGTATTTTCAAGGACCTTCATACCCATGGTTGAAGGCACCGGAACTGTGTCATAACTGTTCCACCATCCAAAGCTGCCGCCCGGATAAGTAATCTCCTGCTCCTTACCAAACACAGTCTCTGCCAGGAATTCGGTTCTCTGTGCCGAAGTACCTCCTGCTGCAGGATTAAACAGCGGATTAACGGTAAGCTGCTGGTATTCCATGCCAATCAGAACTTTAGTGCCCTTTGCATATGCATCATTCGAGCCTTCACCGCTTGAATATGAATAAGTACCGTTTCTGTATACATTATACACATCCACTCCGTTTGCAATGGCAGAGCTGAATATTGCTCCGTTGAAAGCACCGGTACTGCCGTAAAGTGCTTCTCTGATATCGTTTATAATACCTGAGAATATACCCGTATATGTACGCACATTCTGGTCATTCACGTATGCCGTCTCGAGTGAAGGGAACGAGTCAAGGTAATAAAACCTTTCTATCATATTATTATCCAGCCACAGCACACGAAGTCTCTCCATCTGCGATTTTCCCGTTCCGTCATTTCGCCAGATCGAGCTCATTTCGGACAGCTCATTTTCTCCCAAATCCACTTCCTCAACATTGGCCATTGCCGAAAGCGGCTCGAGTGAAATGGATGATGATACCGAATTCCTCAGGCCGATTCTCTTTGTGTTTGTCAGTAGCCTGATACCTGTCAGATTTGTAATATCCGCAGTTACCACTCCGCTGCTGCGAAGAGTCGGGATGTCAAAATTATCATTCTGTATTGTCAGGTTTACGCTCGGTATTACTCGAATCGTAGATTCGTCTAAAGCCGAACATGTCGTACCGCCATAGGTGCTGTACATTGCGTTAAACAGCTGGTTATCAGGTACTGCACGCGAATTTGAAGCATCGCTCACGATTCCCTGAATCGTAATTTCGGTATAATAATAGTCTTCAAGTGTGAGCGTCAGCTCTGCCTCCTCTGCCGGAGTCAGATGCCCGTTTTCTGCAATAAGCTGCGCACGGCGGGCATTCTTGCTGCTGCCGGAGGTGTTGATTCTCGACCATTCCTGACCATCAAATGAATACCAGTAGTAAATTCTGAACTTGTAATCGTCTGTCGTCAACCTCTTCGGATCTATCGCAAACACATCATCACTACGGTAAAGTCCGGCATTGTCCACTTCAGGATCATACACATGGCTCAGCGAAACATACTGCGTCGCACCCGTGTCCACATCCTCTATCTGATACTGAACGTAAGGCTTTCTGCCGTTCGTGTTTGCCGGCATCGTGAACGATTTATATGTATAACTGTTATCTGTTTTAAGCTGCTTTAATGCATAATCGAGCTGCTTGTAGTAAGGATAGAAATCCTGCTCCACTCTCGGATTATAGTGAACACGGATAAACTCCATGCCTATCTGCGCACTTTCACCACTACCGTATGAAAATGCCGCCTTCAGATAATAGTCCGGCGTCTCTGTATCCAGTGTTCCCCATGCGGATTCCTTTACACGCAGGAGCAAACCTCCTGCATTTTCAACAATCTCATAAGGAGCATCTTCCTCTTCAAAGGTATATTCAAACTTAGTCGGCGTAACATCTATGCCGTTAACTCTGACCTGACCGCTCGTGACGAGCTGGTACTGGGTATATCTGTACACATCTCCAACCTGCGATTCAAGCTCGATTGTAAGATTCTGATTTTCATAATCCTCACCGAGACCGGCCTTCAGAATGTCCCTCGTTGCAGATGCCGCATCCGAATCATTCATTATGAAAATCCTGATATCACCGCAAGGAGCATAATCGTTCATGCTCGAGTAAATGCGCAACCACGCATAGCGGGTCTCCACGTCAACATTCGTATTTAACAGGTATTGCCTGTTTCCGTTAAACGGCTTTAAAAGATACGGCGGGTCGCTCTCAGAGTAGTTTCTCAGGTCGCTGAGGCATGTGCTGCCCGGTGCACCGCCCGCATCGTTAAACACTGCATAGCTGACGCTGCTGGCATTGCCGCCTTGCTGAGGGTATGAAAAGTCTCCCGGCAGAACCATTCCGTCGCCGAAATAGTAAGTATCCGTCGTCTCTCCTTTGTACATGGAAAGCTCATCGCATACCATATTGAACATCGCAGTTCCCCACGCCGCCTTCTGGTCAAGCGTGATTATATGCACATCCCAGCTCTGCGAATAAGTACTGCCCGTTTCGGCAAATCGCAGAGCAAGAGTTATCGTCACATCTGAGTTTATACCGCTTTGTGCTGCCACCACTCCCGCATCACTCAGCACGGA
>DGGP01000130.1 GCA_002392265.1 Firmicutes bacterium UBA3871
ATTCGGCTCGACATTCTCGATTGATATATCCGATGAGCCTATTATGTCACATGTCTTTATCACATCCCACACTGCAATATGATTTCGCAGCAAAAAAGCTCTTTTCTCTGCTTCACTCTGCGGCACATTCTCGCCAAACACGGCTGCCGTCACTTTCCAAAAGCGATTTTGCGGATGCGCGTAGAAAAACTTCACTTCCCTTGATTTTACGGATGGGAAGCTCCCCAAAATCAGCACCTTTGATTCTTTATCATACACGGGGTCAATATTATGTTGTTCTCTTCCAATCTTATTTTCTGCCGGAGCCTTAAACGTTATTGCGATTTCCGTTCCTTCAAGTTTTGTCTCACGACCGCCGTATATGGCTTTGACTCTTTGCCAGAACTTTGCTGCGACCGGATTCCGAGTGGAATATTTAAGCTGCCATATGCCACTATGCATCTTTGTCAGCGCACCAACAGCGGCAATACCCCTTCCACCTTTTCTGTAAGGTGGGAAAATCGCAAGCTCCGCAATATGCCTGTCAATCTTCTCGTCAGTTTCCGACCTGGCATTCACCAGCGCAAAGCCGACCATCGCATCATCATCGTAAATGAAGTAAGCGTCGCGGTCTTTCTCACTGAAATAGAGCGGAAAATACTTATACTCTATTTTACCCTCTTCATCCACCGTCAAATCATCATAAAACTGCGACAACTCGTAAAGGTATTTTTGAAGAAGATTGTAAAGCACCTGTTCTTTTTCTTTTGTGATTTCCTTTAAGACTATCATTTTCTCTATACCTATTCCCCGAGTACCTTTCTATAATTTACCGGGTCCGTGTCCCCTTCGGTATTTATCAGCAAAATCACCGACTTTTCGTCAATCTTGAACTGCTCGCGCAGGCTATCCGATTTCAGTATCTTCAGAAGCAGCCCGTACGTTACCGCGCCCGACTCGCCGGACACGATAGCTTTGTCGCTGCCAAGCGGCCTTGCATAAGCCCTCATGCCCTCCTCGGTCACACTGTCCTCGCACGCACAAAAGTAAGCACTGCAGTCTCGCAAAATCGGCCACACTGCCGCGCAAGGCGTACCACAATTAAGCCCCGCCATAATCGTCTGCGGGTTTCCCTCTATCGAATGCGCCTTTCCATCACCCGCAAGCACCGATTTGTAGATGCAGGCAACATCCGTAGGCTCGACTATCGCCACAAGCGGCGGCTCCTCGCGATATTTATTCATAAAATAAGCCTCAATACCTCCCGCCATGGCTCCTACCCCCGCCTGCATGAATATGTGCGTAGGCTTCTTTTCGCCCATCTGCTCAGCTGCCTCCGCAGCAAGCGTAAGATACCCGTCAATAATCCATCTCGGGCACTTTTCATAGCCCTCCCATGCAGTATCCTGAATCAGCTCCCAGCCGTTTCGCTCTGCGGCAAGTGCTGCATATTCGACCGTCATGTCATAGTTAAGCTCGGTAATCTCCGCTACAGCCGAGCCGGCTTCCTCTATCGCGCGGCGTCTTGCCTCAACCGAACCCTTTGGCATGTAGACGTGTGCCTTGCAGCCAAAAAGCTTTGCGACCCAGGAAACACCCTTGCCGTGATTGCCGTCTGTTGCAGTGACAAACTCTACGCCGCTGCAGCGCCTGCGAACTTCGGCTTCGCGAAATGTGTCATAGTCTGCTGCGCCCGGATCAAGCCCCAGCCTTTCGCAGAGAATGCGGAACATTGCATAGCTGCCGCCGAGGCCCTTGAATGCCTTGAGGCCAAAGCGCTGCGACTCGTCCTTGACGAAAATGGAGTCAATGCCGTACTCGCCTGCCGCGCAGGAAAGCGAAACAAGCGGCGTTTCTCTGTAGCCGGGAATTGTTTTGTGAAACCTCCTTGCTTGCTCGGCTGCGAAAGCCGAAAACTCGCCGCATGCTCTACTATATGTGCTGATGCTGGAAAGAACTCGTACCTTTGGCATGTCAAAGCCCTCCTTTATAATTAAATCATAAGGCTGCGCCTTTATATTGTCAATGCGCCTTAAGTAAAGTATAATACCTTTATAATAAATTGTTTTTATTAATATTTAGGGGAAATAAGTATGGGAAAAAAATCAGTAAAGGAAAACAAGAATATTTATCAGCAGACGCGTGAAGACCTCGGCATGACCAGAGCGGCTGTAGAGGACGCAACGGGCGGGCTTTTATCGGCAAGCCGCATTGAAAAGATTGAAAACGGTACGCTCAGTGCGCATCCCGAGGATGTCCTGCAAATGGCAGATGTTTTTAACAAGCCTGAGCTTTGCAATTATTTCTGCTCAAAGGAATGTCCGATAGGGAGGAAATATGTCCCGCATGTCAAAACGGTGCACGATCTGCCTCAGATTACGATGGAGCTTTTGTCCAATTTAAATGCACTGAACAGGGACAAGGAGCGCGTAATAGATATCGCTGCGGACGGCAAAATAGTGGAAAGCGAGAGAGAAGACTTTGAAGTATTCAGGCAACACCTGACCGAAATGTCGCTGGCAATTGAGACGCTAAAGCTTTGGACGGATAAGGAGCTTGGATAAAATTAACGCGTAAAAAAATAAGCGGCCTCAAGCGAGACCGCTTATTTTAATTCCCCGAAAGGATCGCAATTATTCCTATTACTATAAGGAGTGGTAGTGCTACATATATCAATCCCCCAATCACTAATCCGATTAAAACGATCGGGAAGAGCACAATGCACACAATCACTTTTGCGATTCCCCATGTGGCCAATATTGCCAGCTTTATTAACTTCCAGACTACGTATATGAGCAGAATTGTAAATAATGCTGTCAGCATGATGTGCTCCTCCTTTCTAAACCCCTTTTCTTTATGTCTTTATTTTACTAAAGCACATCGCTGAAATATACATTTAATTGAGTGAAATAACCTGCCCTTATTCGCAAAAATAGAGAATTTCTTAGCGATAGATTTCGACCTTGCAGTTCTGCTTGCCTTTTTTGCTTAATGAAAGCTCTTCCGCAAAGATAAACCTGCCTTTACCTCGAACGGAAATAATGTCGCCCGCAGAGAGCTTTTTTGCGTTTTCTGTGCAGGATCTACCGTTCAAATACACCTTTTCCTGCGGAAACAGTTCGAGTGCATCCTGGCGCGAAAGCGACCATACCTTTGATATAACCGCATCGATTCGAGGGGATGAAACCTGGATGACTTTTTCCTCGAGATTTGGTGCGGTCAGAGCCTCGGTGTCCTCTGTCCTCTCCACCTTTACCGAAGTATGCTTTATTCGCGTCAGGTTCTCTGCGATAAAATCCGCTATCGCGTCTTTGCAAAATAAGCAGGCTTCATTTTCGCGCACGAATATGTCACCGAGTAGCTCCCTCTTAATTCCGAGGTTCATCAGTGCGCCCAAAAAATCACGGTGATTCAGTTCATCCGCAAACTTCTTTGAAAGCGGACGCACGGAAAGTGCCGCAATCGGAAAGTCTACGCTGTACCCCAGCTCCTCTTCATTTCCGAAGCGGATCATTTTTCTCTCGGCAATTTCGCAGCCACCGTATACTAAAGGTCCTGCGTATTTAAGCTCTTTTTCATTTTCGTAATAAAGGGAAAGCGCTGCGACAGACAAAAAGTCAGTAAAAATGTATTGCCCACTCGCATAACTTCTGTCGGCAAGCTCCCTCAATCTTTGAATCGTAATTTCCATAACAGTTTTAGTATAGTTTCTGCGAGCGGCTATTGCAAGAGCAGCGAAAGCTCGATTTCGTCATCGTCCTCCGTACCCGTTTCAGCAAAGCCTTTATGACGGTAAAGTTCCAGCGCATGGATGTTGTCCTTGTTGCAGGTAAGCGTGACTCTTCCGGAGCTTCCAAAAGGCTTAGTCCTGATGTAGTCAAGCACCTTGTCAAGTGCTGCACTCCCATAGCCTTTGCCCTGCGAGGCTTCGTCAATCATCATGTGCCAGATATCGTACTCGGGAATGTCATAGTCGTAAATCACCATAACATAGCCAACCATGGTTTCACCTTCGCAAATTCCGAAGGGCTGGCACTGCTCCCTGTAAACATAGGCCTGCGCGAGGCTCCTGATTGGGTGGGAAACAAACGCTTCCTGCCCCGCTGCAAGCTTTAAGTTAAATGCGTCAATAAAGTTATCTTCTGTAATTCTCTTTAAACTAATCATAGTTTCCTCCATAAAAATTCATTTAAGATGCTTCTTTGTGAATATCTACGAAGAGCCTCAGAAATGGCATAAAAATACCGTGGAGAATTATCCACGGTAAAAGCAATTGAAATTACATAATTATATTAAAACAGATTCACCGAGGTCTTCATAAGATATTCCGTTGTTCTTTTAGTTCTGTTATTCATCATAATGAACACCCCGCTTTCTTTAATATTTATCATCAACATGTACTTTTACATGCCTATTTTGCATTTTACTCTAAAAAAACAGCGATGTCAACAGAAATGACATCGCTTTGATTTTTACCGCTACTCCATCTCTATCGTTGCAGGCGGTTTTGTTGTGCAGTCGTAGAGGCAGCGGCTGACGCCCTTTACCTCGTTTACGATACGGGTGGTGATGTGTGAAAGCACCGCCCATGGGATTTCGGCTGCTTCCGCCGTCATGAAGTCGGAAGTGGTTACGGCACGGAGTGCCACCGCATAGTCGTAGGTGCGGAAATCGCCCATTACGCCGACCGAGCGCATGTTTGTGAGTGCTGCGAAGTACTGGTTCGGAGCCACCATTTTGCCCTCCTTTACCGCACGGTCGATTTCCTCACGATAGATTGCGTCAGCCTCCTGAACGATCTTTACCTTTTCGGCATTTACTTCGCCTATGATGCGGATTCCGAGACCCGGGCCCGGGAACGGCTGGCGATATACCAGGTATTCAGGGATTCCGAGTTCCAGCCCCACCTTGCGAACCTCGTCCTTAAAGAGCATGCGAAGAGGTTCGATGATTTCCTTGAAATCCACGTAATCAGGGAGTCCGCCTACATTGTGGTGACTCTTGATTACCGCCGATCCGCCGAGGCCCGACTCTATGATGTCCGGGTAGATGGTTCCCTGCACGAGGAAATCCACTGCTCCGATTTTCTTTGCTTCCTCTTCAAATACGCGAATGAACTCTTCGCCGATGATTTTTCTCTTTCTTTCAGGCTCCTCCACGCCCGCCAGTTTATCGTAAAAACGCTGCTGCGCATTTACTCTGATGAAGTTGAGGTCATAAGGCCCGTCCGGTCCGAACACTGCCTCGACCTGGTCGCCCTCGTCCTTGCGAAGCAGGCCGTGATCTACAAACACACATGTAAGCTGCTTGCCGACAGCCTTCGAGAGAAGCACTGCCGCAACCGACGAATCCACGCCGCCCGAAAGTGCGCAGAGGACCTTGCCACTACCTACCTTTTCGCGAACGGCTTTGATTGTTTCATCCGCAAACGAAGCCATCTGCCATTTTCCTGTGCAGCCGCAGACATCGTTTACGAAGGCCTTTAAGATTTTAAAGCCCTCTTTTGAATGCATTACCTCAGGATGGAACTGAGTTGCGTAAAATCCCTTTTCAGGGCACTCCATTGCAGCCACAGGGCAAACCGGAGTTTTTGCAGTTACGCTAAATCCTTCAGGTGCCTTTGCGATGTAGTCTGTGTGGCTCATCCATGCGATGGTGCAGCCCGAATTTCCCGGCTCTCCGCACAGCTCGCCAAAGAGTGCGCCGGACTTTTCAAAGCTTACCTCGGTTTTGCCGTACTCGGATACAGGCGCCGTTTCAACCTTTCCTCCGAGCTGGTGAGCGAGGAGCTGCGCTCCGTAGCAGATACCGAGGATTGGAATGCCAAGCTTGTAAAGCTCCGGATCCGCCTGAGGAGAATCTGCGCCGTAAACGCTGTTCGGTCCGCCGGTAAAGATAATTCCCTTCGGAGCCTTTGCCTTTATTTCCGAAAGAGGCAGGGTATACGGATGAACCTCACAATAGGTGTTACATTCCCTGACTCTTCTTGCAATTAGCTGGTTGTACTGACCGCCAAAGTCCAGTACGATGATCATTTCACGATTCATTTCTACATCTCCAAATTAATGTCTCTCAGAAGTTTCCTTTAATATTACGTCGTGTGCGCCGCCCTCTACGATGGAGGTTGCGGATACGAGAGTCAGCTTTGCCTTTTCCTGAAGCTCAGGAATTGAAAGCGCTCCGCAGTTGCACATTGTCGACTTTACCTTTGAAAGTGAAAGTCTTACGTTGTCGCGCAGTGGTCCTGCGTACGGAACATACGAATCAACGCCCTCTTCAAACGAAAGCTTTGCATCACCGCCGAGGTCGTATCTCTGCCAGTTGCGCGCGCGGTTGCTGCCCTCGCCCCAGTATTCCTTTACATAGCTGCCGTTTACCATCAGCTTGTTTGTAGGGGATTCGTCAAATCTTGCAAAGTATCTGCCCTGCATCAGGAAATCCGCACCCATGGCAAGTGCCAGCGTCATGTGGTAGTCGTGAACTATACCGCCGTCGGAGCAGATTGGCACGTAGATGCCTGTTTCCTTGAAATATTCATCGCGAGCCTTTGCCACCTCGATTACTGCTGTAGCCTGGCCGCGTCCTATACCCTTTGTTTCACGCGTGATACAGATTGAGCCGCCGCCGA
>DGGP01000082.1 GCA_002392265.1 Firmicutes bacterium UBA3871
CTTTCGCGGCTATTTCCCTTCGACCCTTGACATCAATACTACCGTCTCCACATGCCCCGTGTGCGGGAACATGTCCACGGGCGTTGCTTCTATAAATTCATAGCCGCATGCGGTCAGGTACTTCACATCACGTGCAAGTGTCGCGGGATCGCAGCTTACGTAAACTATGCGGCTTGGAGCAGACTCGGATACGGCCTCAAGCAATCTTTCATCGCAGCCTGCGCGCGGTGGGTCTAATATAACTACATCCGGCTTTGCCGCAGGCACGCTTTCACCGAATCGGTCTGTGTATCCGGCAAGCAGCTTTCCGATTTCGTCCTCCGCCCTGCCGCAAAAATATCTCGCGTTCACAATTCCGTTAATTACAGCATTGCGGTTTGCATCAAGTATCGCGCCCTTTACCGACTCTATTCCGTAGATAAAGCCTTTTCCCTCCGAGCCGCTGCTCATTTCAGACATCTGCCTTGCCGCAAAGAGACCGATAGTTCCAATGCCGCAGTAAAGGTCGAACACTTTCTCATCGCCATTAAGAGCTGCATATTCCAGTGCCTTGCCGTAGAGCTTTTCCATTTGAACGGTATTTACCTGATAAAAGGCGAGCGGCGAGATTTCGAACTCAAGGCTCACATTCCCCACCTTTGCGCATTCGCGTATAGCCGGCTTTCCTGCAAGCGTTATGCACTTTTCGCCAAGCACTTCACTGCCCTTTCCACGGTTTATGTTTATTATCACGCTCTCAAGCGAATATTCCGCCTCACCCTCCGGCGCAGCATTGTAAATTGCATCGTCAAGCAAATCGACCAGAAGCTGCGGCTGAGGCAGCTCTTCACCCGTAGCCACAATTATTACCATGACCTCTCCCGTGCCGGGCGCTGTCTTCACAACCATGCCCCGAAGCAGGCCCTTGCCGGTTGCCCTGTCATAAGCGGAAGGCTTTGCGAGGCTTATGTACTGCCGCAGTGCTTCTGCTACCGCCATTGCGGAAGGCATTTGAAGAAGGCATGTCTTGCAGTCGATAACCTTGTGGCTCTTTGGGCTGAAAAAGCCCACTTCACCGCCCGGGCCTACCGCAAACTCCGCCTTGTTGCGGTAAAAGGCCGGCTCTGTCATGCCGATTATAGGGTTAACCTTTGGTTCTTCCAAACCGCCGAGCCGGGTAAGCTTGTCGCAGACCTGCTTTTCTTTTAAGCGCAGCTGTCCCTCGTACGAGTAGCCTGCATAGACGCATCCTCCGCAGGTTCCCGCATAAGGACAAATTTCAGCCTCGCTGAGTCTGTCCTCAGAGGCTTCGAGTATTTCGACGGTTTCAGCGTTTGCGAAGCTCTTTTTTACCTTTGTGATGCGGGCACGAACAGTGTCGCCCGGATATGCCCCCTCAACAAACACCGTAAGCCCTAAAAGGGCGTCCTCCGCCCCCTCCGGGATGCGTCCGACGCCCTGACCCATATCTGTAAAGTCCGTTATTAATAACTCAACTGTTTTATTCTGACCGTTTTCTTCAAACCCTCTAGTTTGCTTTGTCATACTCTGCCATTTCCTCGTTAATCTGATCTTCCTTTGCTGCCATTGCCTGAAGTGTCATTTCGAGCAGCTTTTCGAGCTCCCAGCCGAGCTGATCTGCACCGCGCTGAATGATTTCTCTCGAGCAGCCCGCTGCAAAATGCTTGTCCTTGTACTTCTTTTTGAGTGATTTAAGCTCCATATCTTTTGTGCTCTTTGAAGGGCGCATAAGTGCTCCTGCCCAAATTAAACCGGTCAGTTCATCTGCCGCAAAGAGAACCTTTTCCATCTCGCGTGTCGGTTCAACATCTATAACCTGACCGTTTGGCGCTTCGATGCCGAAGCCGTGTGAGCACACAGCGTGGATAACATCATCGCTTACGCCACCTTCGCGCAGCAGCTCGGGTGCTTTAAAGCAGTGCTCCTCAGGATATATCTCAAAATCTATATCATGGAGAAGTCCTACGATTCCCCAGTATTCAATCTCGTCCTTGTATCCGAGTTCATCCGCAAACCACTGCATGACCGCCTCTACGGTAAGGGCATGCTGTATGTGAAATCTGTCCTTGTTGTACTTTTTTAAAAGTTCAAATGCTTCATTTCTAGTAATCATAGCTTCATCTCCTTTTATCTCATGTTTGTCAAAATTTGACCTTTTGGGTATTATACCGCTTTACAGGGATAAAAACAACCTTTAAGGCATGATTATTTTTCTTCTCGTTTTGCACAACTATGAATTTTAGACCTCTCTGTTTAAAACCTTGTAGATATATTCCATATCAAGGCCGCTTTGCAGCGCGTCAGCCAGCTTGTCGTACTGCTTTTCTTTGTAGTCCTTTGGGTCGAATGTACCGAGCGCGCTGAATTCCGCGCCCTTTCTCGTGCAAAGCACCTTTAGTATTTCGTCAGCTATGCCGGGTGCATCAAATATGCCGTGAATGTAGCTTCCGTAAATATTTCCGCCGCCGGCGAGAACCGGAAGCTTTTCTTGGCTGCGTCCCATGTGGATTTCATAGCCTTCGTATTTCATGCCTGAAAGGCCCTTTAATATTCCTTCTGTTTCTGGGATTTTTCCTGAGCTCTGCCGCTGCACTTTTTCACCGAGAAATACGGTTTCCATCGGGATAAAGCCCATTCCGGCAATTTCCTTCGTCCCTGCTGCTTCGACCATATCGGGATCTTTGACGGTTTTGCCAAGCATCTGATAGCCGCCGCATATGCCAAAGACGAGAGTTCCCCTGTCCGCCTGCTGCTTTACACCGGCCTCAAGCCCGCTTTCGCGAAGCCATCTCAGGTCTTCAATCGTGCTCTTGGTGCCTGGGATTATTATCATGTCGGGCTCGTGCAGCTCACCGGTGCTTTCGATATAGCGGAGTGATACATTTTCGTAACGCTCGAAAGGTGAAAAGTCAGTGAAGTTTGAGATTCTCGGAAGCTTTATAACCGCGATGTCGATGAGCTTTCGCTCGCGGCCGCTTTTAAAGCGCTCGCTGAGGCTGTCTTCGTCATCGATGTCCACGTGGATGTACGGAACCACGCCTGCTACGGGAACGCCGCAAAGCTCTTCGAGGGTTTTTAGGCCCGGCTCGAGTATTGCGCGGTCGCCGCGGAATTTGTTGACTATCGTGCCCTTTATGCGAGCTTGCTCATCGGCTGCAAGTAGCTTTATCGTGCCGTAAAGCTGTGCGAAAACGCCGCCTCTGTCTATATCGCCCGCCAGCAGGACCGGTGCGTCCACCAGCTTTGCAAGTCCCATATTCACTATGTCTTCGTCCTTTAAATTTATCTCCGCAGGGCTTCCCGCTCCCTCGATTACGATTATGTCATATTCTGAGGCAAGACTTTCGTATGCCTTCATAACTTCGGGTATGAACTCTTTCTTTCGGCGGTAGTATTCCATTGCCGCCATATTGCCGATTGCTTTGCCGTTTACGATTATCTGGCTGCCGACGTCGGTTGTCGGCTTCAGGAGAATCGGATTCATCCTGGTGTCGGGTGCTATGCCTGCCGCCTCGGCCTGTACGACCTGAGCTCTGCCCATTTCGCCGCCTTCCTTTGTAATAAAGGAATTGAGGGCCATATTCTGGCTTTTGAAAGGTGCAACCCTATAGCCTTCGCGCGCAAATATTCTGCATAAACCCGCTGCAAGCAGACTTTTTCCGGCATTTGACATCGTGCCCTGAATCATTATGTTTTTAGCCATACCTTTTCCTTTCAGCTACGCTTTTATCTCTTTTATAGCATTGATCAGCTGTTCATTTTCTTTATGAGTTCTGACTGCAGTTCTGAACCAGCCGCTGCAAAGGCCGTGATAATTATCGCATTTTCTGATTGCAATGCCTTTGCCGAGTAATTTTTCCGCCAGATTCTCCTCTGCTTTGAAGAGAAGATAGTTGGTTTTAGAATCCGTCGTATAGTATCCAAGGCCTTCAAGCTGCGCTTTCATCCAGGCTCTCTCGCAAGATATCAGGCTCCGTGCATCCTCGAGGAATTCTGTTTCCTTTAATGCGGCAATGCCGGCTGCCTGTGCAATGCTCGAAACATTCCAGGGCTGGACGGCCTTTGCCATTTTTTCGAGAAGCTCTTTATCCGATGTCATCCCATAGCCGAGTCTGACACCTGCCATACCGTAGCTTTTGGTGAAGGCTTTTAGGATAAATAGGTGTGGATTATCTCGCAGCAAATCTTTGACATCTCTGCCTCCGTCCGAAAGATCCAAAAAACATTCGTCGAGGAATAATCTGATTTTATTTTCTCCGCAGTACTTTATGATTTCAAGAAGAAGACCTTCTTCAATCAGTCTGCCTGTAGGATTGTTGGGGCTGCAAAGAAAGATGATATCCGGTTTTTCAGCCTTTAGAAAATCAAAAAATCCTGAATCGAGGTCAAAGCTGTTTTCAGCTTTAAGAGGATATCTGATTATTCTGCAGCCGGCATTTTCAAGTGCCAAGGAATATTCCGCAAAGGTTGGCGCAGTTTCTGCGGCAACCAATCCGCCCGGGCCGCCTACTGCTGCGCAGTAGGCGTAGATTACCTCAGCTGCGCCGTTGCCGCAGATGAGGTAATCTACGGGCACGCCCTCGTGCCCGGCCAGGGCTTCGCCCAGCCTCCGGCAAAAGGGATCGGGATACCTGTCGAGAGTCTCTAGGCTATCCCGTATCGCTCGTTTAACCCCTTCGGGGGTGCCTAAAGGATTAGTATTAGCCGAAAAATCCAATATTATATTTTGACCGTAAATGTCCCCGCCGTGCGGGTTTTTCTTGTTATAAAGCATTCCTCCTCCAATCTGGGGACAGGCACCAAATTCGCCTTTTTTCCAATTTAGGGACAGGTCTGACCGTCAGTTCTCCCTACAGCCCTTCTGACCTGTCCCTAAATTCGCTTTTCTTCCAATTTGGTGCCTGTCCCCAAATTAGCCTAAAATGATAAATCTGAGTGTGATGCTAAAAAGAAGCGCCACAAACGATGTTGCATACATCAGTCTGCAAGCTCTTTTAATATCCTCGTGCTCTATTTCTCTGGTTGCATCGCCGATATACTTCTTTTTGTGAAGCACTCCGTGATAGTACGCATCGCCTGCGAGCCTGAGACCCAGCAGGCCTGCGCATACCGATTCGGTCTGTGCGGAGTTCGGGCTCGCATGATTATAACGATCCCGCTTGAAAATCTTAAAGCCTCTGCCTGCATCCATCCCCAAAAGCAGCCCTGAAAACAACATAAAAAATGCTGACAGCCGCGCCGGCAGGAAGTTGAAAACATCATCCATCCTTGCAGGAACCAGTCCTACATTTTTATAGGGCTCTTCAATGTAACCAAGCATTGAATCCATTGTATTTACCGCTTTATACACAAAACCGCCCGCAGCGCCAAACAAAGCCATATAAAAGAGCGGCGCAACCACGCCATCCGATGTATTCTCTGCAACGGTTTCAACCGCTGCGCGCGTCACCGCCGAATCATCGAGCTCTGCGGTATCTCGGCCCACTATCATGGAAACAGCACGCCTCGCATCTTCAATACTGCCCCCCTCAAGAGCATCGTAAACCTTCATGCTCTCCGCCTTTAACGATTTAACAGCCAGTATCTGCCAGCACATTATGCCCTCGACTGTCATCCCGAGTGCAGGATGAACCTTGTAGCATAATGCCGTAAAACCTACTGAAATCACACCCGTCAGTCCCACGGTAACTATCCACACAGCAAGTCCCGCTATATTTTCGCCTGTTTTGGTTTTGGGAAATATCTTCCTGAAAAGCTTTTCCAAAAAATCTATCAGCTTTCCTATCAAAACAACAGGATGAACAATCCCCTTCGGATCCCCAAACAAAAGATCCAGTAAAAAACCTATTGGCAGCGCTGATAAATACCAGCCCATAACCTACCTCCACAGCCGATTATCATTCGGCTTTCTTTTGCATAGTAAATATATAAACAGGGTTCTGACCGCTCATAAGATTATATGCTCCGGCCTTTTTACTCCTCGCAACAGTCATGGAAACAATTTCCTTTTCTTCAAACCCAAAATCATCAATTATGCCCGTCAGCTCGCCCACAGTCTCGAGAGCGATTGCGGTTGCAACAATCCTGATATCTGGATTAATCTCAAGCAGCTTTTTTATTATTTCCCGCGCATTTCCCGAGCTGCCGCCTATAAACGCATGCGTGGCCCCGGTGATGCCCGAAAGCGCCTCAGGTGCAAAGCCCCGCACTATCGTCATATTCTCTGTTCCAAAGCTTTTTTTATTCTTTTCGAGAAGCTTCAATGCCTTTTCCTTGCACTCAATCGCATATACATGGCCGCATGTCACAGTCCGCGCCATTTCAATCGATACAGAGCCCGTTCCGGCACCTACATCCACGCAGATACTGTCTTTTTTTAGACCAAGCTTTGAAAGTGCGACCGCCCTTACTTCCATTTTTGTCATCGGCACAACCTCGTCTTCGCCGAGGTTTCTCAAAAACTCTTCGTCCGCCAGTCCATAAGCCGCAGACAAATCGGGCGCATCATTTACAATCAAAACAGAGCTGAGCGAATCAAATTCCATTCCCAAAAACTCCGCCGGCTTCCCTATGGTAACGCTTTCATCAGAATAGCTGAGTCTCTCACCCACATAAACCGTCACATTGGAAAGACCTGCAGCTTCAAGCCTTTCGCAAAGCCTTGAAACGCCCTCGTCTCCTCCCGAAAGTACAAACACCTTTCTGTTACCTCTTACAGCGGCGGCAAGATTTGCATCGCGCCCGTGAAGGCTGATAAACCTCGCATCCTCGTAAGACATACCGATTAACGAGCACAGGTATGAAAATGAGCTGATTCCCGGCAGCACCCTCACGCTGTATCGCGAAAGCATCGGCAGCAGCTTCTTTGTACCGCTGTAAAAGCCCGAATCTCCCGACATCAAAACACAGACAGTTGCATATTCGGGATTTTCCTCTATAGCCTTTACAATCTTTTCGGGCGAAATCTCATAAAATGCAGGTTTGCTCCCATCCGAAACCGAACCAACTATCCTTTCGGCACCGATTAGGCAGTCTGCGCAGCCAATTGCAGTAAATGCCTCAAAGGTCATGTTCATTTTACTGCCCGGCCCTATTCCTACAACAGTCACTTTTCTTTTCTGTTTCAGGCCGAACCTGTCACACATCTCTTTGAAAAGCTCATTAAACTCAGACCCCTGCACCTGCGGAGGTCTTCCGATAATTATTAACTTAACACCCTTATTAATTGAAGCCGCAGCTTTCTCGCCAAAGCCTCCTCTGTTTCCTCCATCCTTTGTAACAAGCCACTTTGCGTCTGTCATGGAAAGATGCTCTATATTAAAGAGCACAGAGAACGGGCCCTGCGCAGCAAGGATGTGCGAAGGTGATAATCCTGCTTGCTCGCAGAGCATTAACGACTCTTCCGATGGCAGGACTCTCGCAAAAGCCCTTTCTGAAAAGCCCTTTATCTTCGAAAACTTATGAAGCTCCTTGCTGCCCGTTGTGAGCAGTATATTGCCTTCGGTACCGTCCAAAAACTCGGCGGCTTCCTCGGCACTGTCAAACACCTTTGCATCGCTGCCGAATTCGGTTCCGGGCCGAATGAGCCTTTTGTACTCCACATCCGCACCACCTGCTGCTTTTATGATGTTTTCAGTCACTTCCTTCGCATAAGGGTGTGTCGCATCGATGACAATGTCAAATTCCCCGCTTTCCAGGAAATCCTCCATTTCCGATTCACTTAGCCTGCCCGTATGAACAGTCAGATTTTCATTTTCTTCAATGAGCTCAAACGCATATTCCGTCGCAACGCAGACCGTAACCTTTGCGCCCGCATCTGCCAAAAGCTCGCTTAATTTTCTGCCGTCCACCGTACCCGCAAATACACAAATATTACACATTTTTATATCCTCTCGGTGTTACCATATTTCCGCCAATTACCTTTGTCATCGCATTTCCGATAAATACTGTGCAGAACATATCAATTTCAGCATCGCCAAGCTCGGAAAGCGTCATAATCCTCCTGCTTTCGCCTTCCCGCCCGATGTTCCTCGCAACTCCGCAGATTCTGCTGCCGGGGAGCTGCCTCATCAGTATCTCGCAAGCCCTTTTCAAATGATCCGGTCTGCCCTTACTTGCAGGATTATACAGCACAATCGATAAATCCGCCGCTGCTGCAGCTTCCAGCCTTTTTTCGATTTTTTCCC
>DGGP01000170.1:0-564 GCA_002392265.1 Firmicutes bacterium UBA3871
GATAATAAATTGGGGTGGTAATGTAATAAGTTCCCTTGTTCTTTGCTGTCATTGTGATAACTTCCTTTCGTTTTCTGCCGCGCAGCATCTGATGGGAATGCCCGCTCGCATTTATTTGAATGTTTTCTTTTATTCTTCTTCTAATTCTGTTTCTGTTTTTTCTGTTTCTGTTTGTGCAGTTTCTATTTCTGCCGCCCGAGCACGTTTTTCCTTTGCCTTTGACCCATCGGAAGGCTTCATCATGGAAACGATATCATAAACAATGATCCATGATGTGAGTGCAGTCAGAACGCATCTCGGAATACTGATGTGTGTTCTTGCCTGCCATAAAAGTACCAGGCACATGAGTGCAACGCCGATAACAGCTCCCGTCGCGGATGCTTTGCCGTTAAAGCCATACATCTTTGTCAGAAGAGCTCCTATCAGCACAAACATGACTAGACCGATTAAATATACTTTCATAAATAATACCCTCCGTGTTTGTACTTTGGCGAAAAATCGCCCAAATAATACTTTATTATACAACGAGCAGCCTTAATTCGCAAGGCGAATCTGGGGACAGGG
>DGGP01000170.1:649-6148 GCA_002392265.1 Firmicutes bacterium UBA3871
TGGTGCCTGTCCCCAGATTCGCCTTTTTGGAAGTTTGGTGCCTGTCCCTAGATTGGAAAGTCAATGAATTTGGGGTGTTTTAGGGGGTAATCTTGTAAGTTTGATATGTAGCAACGCATTTACGATGTGTTGGTGGTGTGTGGCTCGCGCTATTTTCAACGGGTTTCGGCCTTTGTTGAATTTTTGTATATTTTTGGCAAAATTTCACATATTTTTTGCCATTTCTTGTATGTTTTTTAATATATACTGCTTTTACCAAACAAGATTGTATTTAATGTATTTTTGCGTTCCTTCCTCCTTGACACGCATATCAGTTAACATTCCGCGCAAATGTTGATATTTCAACGTTTATTCGTATTCTTCACTCAAGCAGACTCTCTATTTTACCCTTCGATTTTTCCTGTAATACTCGTTAAAACGTTGGTATTTCAACGTTTATGCGGGTTTGCTATGGTTAACTGAGTTATCCACAAAAGTTTACGATTTAGCAAAAAAAATCATATCCCGAATTTTCCCTGAAATATCAACATTTTCAGCCTTAATTTGATGGATTTATTCACATCGGGAAAGATGGCTAATTAATTAAAACGTTGAAATTTCAACATTTGATATTTTTGAGTATTGTAAACTTTGAACTCAGTTTCAGTTGACAAATACCTCGAAAAAACATATAATTTTAGGTGAAATTTTGTATTTATTTTTGTGCACGGGGCGAGCTGCCCCATACACCTTGAAAAAACAGGGGTTTAACCCCCGGGGAGATGCAATGAGAGGAAAGATAACGGTCAAAGACAGGGTGCTGTTAATACTTGAAGAGAATAAAGGCAGCACAATATCGGGTGAAGCCCTGGCAAAAGCATTAAATGTCAGCAGGGCTGCTGTATGGAAGGCTATGAAGCAGCTTCAGGAAGAGGGATACGAGATCAGCGCCAGCACGAACAGGGGCTACTGCCTCGATTTAAACAGCGATGTCCTGTCCATGCAGGGTATTGCAAGCTATGTTCGTGCCACTCCACAGCCGAGAATCATTGTATACGAGACCATCGACTCCACAAACAAGCTCGCAAAGAGCCTCGCCGTCGAAGGTGCGCTTCACGGAACCTGCGTCGCGGCAAACATGCAAACCGAAGGCAGGGGGCGCCTGGGCAGAAGCTTTTTCTCCCCGCCTCAAAGCGGAATATACCTCAGCATTATCCTGAGGCCGGAAATCGACATATCCAAAGCAACTCTGATAACCACAATGGCCAGCGTGGCAACCTCAACGGCTATCAGTGATGTCTGCGGCATAGAAACGGATATAAAATGGGTAAACGACCTGTATTTCCGTGATAAAAAGGTATGCGGAATACTGACCGAAGCAGTAACAAACTTTGAAACGGGAAAGATTGACAGCATTGTTGTGGGAATCGGCATAAATTGTGCGCCTCCAAATTGCGATTTGCCGGACGAAATCAAGGACATCTATGGTTTTATACCCGGAGGCTTTTCTTATTCGCGAAATCAGCTCACAGCCGAGGTCATATCGCGCGTAATGGAGTTCTGCAGCAGCATAGAGGACGGAGATTACTCATTTATCGAGGAATATCACCGTCGCTCCATGATAATAGGAAATAAAATAAATATATTCAAGGGTGGATTAAATCACGATCCCATCAAAGCAACAGCTATCGACATAGATAAATTCGGCGGCCTGATTGTAAAATACGAAAACGGAAAAACCGAAACTCTGACGAGCGGTGAGGTTTCAATCAGACCTGTTCCGTAATCACGCTGTAATCGCACAGCATCGCACGCTCAAAATAATCAAATAAAGGGGATAAATATTATGACATTATCAAACACGACAAACAAAACCAAAACCCAATATCTCATACTCACAGCAATGATGACCGCCTTTACGGCTATCTGCGCCGTAATTTCGGTGCCGCTGCCCTTCTCACCGGTACCGGTGTCGCTTGCAACACTGGCGGTGCTGATCTGCGGCGGTCTGCTCGGTCCAAAATACGGCAGTCTCTCACAGATTATCTATCTGCTCCTCGGAGCTGTTGGTGTTCCGATTTTTCATAGCTTCACAGGCGGAATGGGGATACTGCTCGGCCCTACGGGCGGATTTCTCTTTGGCTACATCTTTATGGCCTTCACATTCGGGCTGCTAACGGACATTATTCTGAAAAACAAAAGAACGGGCGATATCAAAGCAACTGCCCTATTATTTTTTGCGGCAGTCCACGCAACTATTACCTGCTACATTCCAGGACTTTTATGGTTCATGGTCGTTACGGGAAACGGAATCGGCGCCGCAGCTTCAATGGCCGTGCTGCCGTTCATCCCGGTAGATCTTTTTAAATGCATAGTGGCGGCTCTCCTTGTAAAACGCTTGACCTCTATACTCCCAAAAGGGTATAATATCCATATATAGCAAAGTACATCAGTATGTCTATGTGAAAGGAGAATAAATGAAAGTTACAGCTTATCCGCAAAACCGCCTGCAGCCTATGCAGGAGGTTCTGGCAGAAATCCTTGATGCAGCAGTGTACGAGCTTCATTTAGATGCCACTGAATTCTATGACACCTTTGCAATAAGTGACCTCGCAAAGCGCATGGAAAAGGGTGACCTGAAAATACTTGACGAGCTGAAGGAAAAATTCGGGGGCTCATACAAAAAGCTTGCCGGCACTATAATGGCAGGCAGAGACCGTCAGGTGGGGCAGGTTCCGCTTCGCTATGCAGGAGGCACCAGTCCGGAGCACTGGGCAGGCACAATGCTTGCTTACTATCAGTGGCAGTCATGCATACCATTTGCGGAGATTAATAAGTACCTTTCAATCGAATATGTAAAGGGCATGCACGGTGATTTTCACGAGCGCTCGCCACAGGAATTCGCGGCTACGATAAGCACCCTCTTCAAGGGGGCAAAGCGAGACACTAATCTCGCAAGCATCCGCCGGGCCGCAGGCATGAGCCAGAAGCAGCTCGCCGAAGCCGCAGACATACCTGTCCGCACAATTCAGCAGTACGAACAGCGCCAAAAGAATATCAACAAGGCTCAGGCAGAATACATCTTCCGTATAGCGAGAGTTCTCGGATGTAAAATGGACGATTTACTTGAACTGTTTTAGCTATTAAAAGCCGGAGGTAAAGCGTATGGAAAAAAACGAAATGGATTACAGACCGCTTCTTGAAAAGTTCAGACCTGCCACAATGGCAGATTTGGACAGAATCGCGGAGATTTATGAAAAGCACCTTGACTGGGAAGAAGAAACGGGCTTTCACAACGGCTGGCAGCGCGGCGTTTATCCCACAAAGAACACGGCACGCCCTGCCATTGAGCTCGGCGAAATGTTTGTGCTCGAGGTTGACGGAGTAATAGTCGGCTCGGCGCGCATCAATCACGAGCAGCCCGAAGCCTACAAGCAGTGCAAATGGGAATATGATGTTCCTGACGACAGAATAATGATAATGCACACCCTCGTGGTCGATCCGGATTACCGCGGAAAGGGCTACGGCTGGGCATTTCTGATGTTCTACGAGAATTATTCTCTGGACCATTTCTGCCCTGTGCTGAGAATTGACACATTCGTATTAAACGAACCTGCCCTGAACAGATACCTCCGCATGGGATATACTCTTTCAGGGAAAATCCCTTGCACATTTAACGGCATTCCCGGCATGACACTGGCATGTCTCGAGAAGAAGGCCGAAAGGAGATAAAAGGAGAAAAACTATGAGCGATAAATTTCGCGGCAACCTCCTCCTGCTGCTGACTGCGGCAATCTGGGGTTCCGCTTTCGTTGCCCAAAGCGTAGGCATGGACTATATCGAGCCGTTCACCTTTAACGGTATCAGGCAGATAATTGCAGCTGTCGTGCTGGTGCCTGTGGCTTACATCTTTGTAAACAGAGATCGCCGTATAGCGCAGTCAGGCGAAGGCTACACGGAGCCGACCGAAGAAGAAAAAAAGCAATCCGTCAGGACCCACGCAGTAGGCGGCTTCTGGTGCGGCGTGTGTCTCTTTGTAGCAAGCTCGCTTCAGCAGATTGGCATACAGTACACGACCGCCGGTAAAGCAGGCTTTGTGACGGCTCTTTACATACTTATCGTGCCAATCCTCGGAATCTTTCTGAAAAAACGCGTACGTCCGATTTTGTGGTTTTGCGTTATCATCGCGGCTGTCGGACTTTACCTGCTCTGTATGCAGGGCGGTTTCGGGCTCGAAAAGGGCGATTTCTACGTCTTTCTCTGCGCGATTGTGTTCTCGCTTCACATACTCGTAATAGACCACTATTCGCCTAAAACAAACGGTGTGGCGCTGTCCTGCATTCAGTTCGCCTTTGCGGGGCTGTTTGCGATTCCGCCTATTCTCCTTTTTGAGAATCCTGAAATGACATACATAATTATGGCGTGGAAGCCGATTCTTTATGCCGGTATTCTCTCCGGTGCAGGCGGCTACACCCTCCAGATTCTCGGTCAGAAGAATACCGACCCGACCGTTGCGTCACTGCTTCTGAGCCTTGAATCCGTTTTCGCGGTTATTTCCGGCATGATTATTCTCAATGAGATGATGTCAGGGCGCGAGCTGCTCGGCTGCGCTTTGATGTTTGCCGCAATAATACTGGCGCAGCTTCCTGAAAGGAAAAAACTATAAATGTTATTTTCATCACTTATTTTCCTGGTTGTCTTCCTGCCCTGCGTACTGTTCATCTATTACGCAGTGCTGCGCAGACACCGGCATCTTCAAAACTGCTTCCTGCTGATTGCAAGCCTTGGATTCTATGCCTGGGGCGAGCCCTGGTTTGTCCTGGTCATGTTCCTTTCAATCTGCTGCAATTACGGGTTCGGGCTACTGGTAGACCGCTTCAGGCAGGACAGAAAAAAAGCAAAGGCTGTTATCAGCCTTTCTTTGGTGTTCAATTTAGGAATAATCTTTATATTTAAATATCTGATGTTCACGCTCGAAAATCTGAATGCCCTGCTGCATTCGGATTTTACTGTGCCTGAAATTGCGCTTCCGATCGGCATCAGCTTTTTCACCTTCCAGGCAATCAGCTATGTCATCGACGTTTACCGCGAAAAGGGACAGGTTCAGAGGAATCTTCTGAACGTCGGGCTCTACATTTCGTTCTTCCCGCAGCTCATCGCCGGCCCAATCATCCGCTACGAAGTTGTAAGTAATCAGATTATGAACCGCCGCGAAAGCTGGGACGACTTTGCAATAGGCGTATCCCGGTTCCTGGTGGGGCTTGCGAAAAAGGGACTGCTTGCGAATGCCTTTGCGGTAGTCGCCGACAAGGCTTTTGCGGTGGCGACCACAGACTACTGCTCGGTAAGCTTTGCGTGGATGGGCGCAATCGCCTACACGCTCCAGATTTACTATGACTTTTCGGGATATTCGGATATGGCAATAGGCCTCGGCCGCATGTTTGGCTTTCACTTCCCTGAAAACTTCAACTACCCTTACATTTCAAAATCCTGCAGCGAATTCTGGCGCAGATGGCATAT
>DGGP01000138.1:0-759 GCA_002392265.1 Firmicutes bacterium UBA3871
TTATATCACAAAGCCTTTCTCCATGCGTGAGCTGATTGCCCGCATCAAGGCAAATATTCGCAGAACCGACTTCACAGACCTGGTGAAGGATGCACCTTCCGATATTCAGATTTTCGGAAATCTTGAAATAGACATGAACAGGTTTGAGGTTCGCAAATCCGGACAGGCACTCGAGCTGACCCAGCGTGAGTTTGAGCTCCTGAAGTATCTCGCTGCGGCAGAAGGCAGGGTTTTCTCCCGCGAGCAGCTGCTTGAAGAGGTTTGGGGATACGAATACTACGGCGACATCAGAACCGTAGACGTTACGGTGCGTCGTCTTCGCGAAAAGCTTGAGGACGATTCATCCGATCCGAAATATATTATGACAAAGCGCGGAATAGGTTATTATTTCAGGAGGCCTTAGTTTATGTTCAAAACCAAGCTGGGGCGCAGCATCAGATGGAAACTGGTTCTGGTTTATGTACTTCTCGTGTTCATAGCGACAACCATAATCGGCGTCTTTCTGACCAGCCAGCTCGAAAAATACTATACCAATTCCATAAGACAGGACATAGAAAACACTGTAAACGAAGGAGCTCTGACTTCTTCGTTTGCCGCTTATGACACTCTTGCAGAAAATGTTGACGAGATTGCAGCTAACATCCACAGCTGGGGAATAGGTCTGGGCCAGGAAATCTATGTGATAGATTCCGCGATGAATATAATCGCAGCAACCTCTGACGTCCAAAGCCGCAGCGCTCTGGATTTGCTCGACTGCGA
>DGGP01000138.1:837-6613 GCA_002392265.1 Firmicutes bacterium UBA3871
TTCGGGTGAGCAAGCCGAATCGTTTTCCACGGTTTCGTTTTCGAACAGAACCCTTCAGGTAATGAATGTTGTGTTTCCTGTCATAAGCGATTCGGGAAAGACTCTGGGAGTGCTCTACTTCAGAGCAGACATGAGCGAAGTCGATGAATCCGTAGCACAGTCGGGTTCAATATTTATCAGAGCAATGATTCTGGCGCTCGTAATTACTGTAGTCCTCGGTATCATCATCAGCAGCTCCATCACGGGGCCAATAAAGGACGTAACCGTAAAGGCAGAGCGCATGTCTGAGGGTGATTTCTCGCAGGAGGTTTCAATAAAGTCTGACGATGAAATCGGCCAGCTTGCGAATATGTTTAACATACTCAGAATCAAGCTAAACGATACTCTTTCTCAGATTGAAAACGAAAAGAACAAGCTCGAAGCGGTGCTGAGGCACATGGCAGACGCTTTGATTGCGATTGATCTTGCCGGAAACATCACGCACCTCAATCAAGCGGCAATTGAGCTTCTCGGGCTGCCGGAGGATTATTTTTCCGAGGGTGAGCAGCTGCCGTATGATGATTTAATCAGCACTGTAAACAAGGATTTACGCCTCGAAAAGCTCGTTGAAAACTGCAGGGAAGAGGCTGCGACAGATGTATTTGAATACGGTGGCAGGACTTTTGCGGTGCGCTATGACAAATATCGGGATGAGGGCGGCGAAGACATAGGAATCCTGATGATTATTCAGGATATAACTGAGAGGCAAAAGCTCGAAAATATGCAGATGGACTTCGTTGCAAACGTTTCGCACGAATTAAAAACACCGCTTACCACCATAAAAAGCTATACAGAAACTATGCTCGACGGCATGGTTGACGACCCTGCAATGCAAAAGCAGTTCTTGGGTATAATAGATACGGAAGCGGACAGAATGAACCGTCTGGTAAAAGAGCTTTTGCAGCTTTCGCGTATGGAAAACCAGCAGGAGCAGTGGAGTATGAAGGAGCTTAACATCATACCTCTCCTTCAGAACGCCGTCACAAAGGTGGAGCTCACTGCTGCAGCAAAAAAGCAGCAGCTTAACATTCTCTTTAAATCAGACGAGAGACTGCCTGTTGTTGTGGACAGAGATAAAATCGAGCAGGTTGTGTTAAACATCCTCTCGAATTCAATAAAATATACGCAGGAAGGCGGACGAATAGATGTGGATGCGCTGCGCCGCGAAAAGACGGTTTATATAATCGTATCGGATAATGGCATAGGCATCCCTGAAGAAGAGCTTGGCAGAGTTTTCGAGCGCTTTTTCCGCGTAGACAAGGCGAGAAGCCGCGCCATGGGCGGAACGGGCCTGGGTCTTTCGATATCGAAGCAGATAGTCGATGAGCACGGCGGCAACATCGAAATCGAGTCCAAGGAGGGCAGAGGCACGAAGGTGACAATTTCACTTCCTCTGGCCGCATCCGCACTCCGCGGCGAGCGCCTAAGCGACTAGGCGAATCTGGGGACAGGCACCAAATTGGAATTTTGGCGAATTTAGGGACAGGTCAAAAATGTTTAAAAGAAAAGCCAGCAGAAGCAGGGAATTCAAAAGAAACAATCAGGTAATAGACTTTGAGCGGGCCCGTAAGGAGCGCAGAGAAAGGCGCGACGAGAAGGCACGCAAGGAGGAAGAGCAGCGACGTCTTGAGGAAGCACGTCAGCTTTCGGCGCGAAAGCGCAAAAAGCGCAGAAACCGTGTGCTTATTTACATCGCCGCATTTTTACTGATTGTCGGCATCCTCGTGGCGTCTGCGTGGAACATCATTTCACTGCAGATTGAAAAATCAAAACTCGAAAATCGGAACGAACAGCTCACCCGTCAGCGGGACGATTTGAGAGAAGAACTCGAAAGTGTGGGTGAGCCTGACTACATCGAGCAGCAGGCGCGCCAGCAGCTGAGCCTGATTATGCCGGGCGAAACGCTCTACATCCTGCCGGTTATTCCGACTAAGGGCGCCCTCGAGGAAGTCATGGGCGACGGCGGCGGAAAATAGCGAGGGCTTGCAGGCGACACAATGAAGGAACTTACGAAAATTAGAGAAATAATAATTGTGGAAGGGCGAGACGACACAGCAGCGGTTTTGCGCGCAGTCGACGCCCAAACCATAGAGACGCATGGATATGGGATACGGCGCGAGACGTGGGAGCTTATCGACAGGGCTTATGCGGATCCGCAGCTTGGAATCATTATATTCACAGACCCGGACCATGCGGGCTCTGAGATACGGCGTCGCATAAAGGAGCACTGCCCGAATGCGAAGGAAGCATTTCTTGCAAAGGCAGATGCGACGAAAGAAGGCGACATAGGTATTGAGAATGCTGCGCCAGAGGCGATAATCGAGGCCCTTTCAAAGGCAAAGTGCACGGCAGCGGCGGATGACGCTACGCCCAAGGGAGTATTCACAAAGGCGGACTTGCAAAAAGCCGGACTTATGGGCAGCTCAGACTCTGCTGCGAGGCGTGAAGCCCTTGGCAAGGAGCTTGGCATAGGTTATGGCAACAGCGGGGCATTTTTAAAGAAACTGAACCATTTCGGCATCAGCAGGGAGGCATTCAATGAAGCTTTACTCAGCATCGACAATCCGTGATATCGAAGAAAGGCACGGCTTTCATCTTTCGAAGAGCCTCGGCCAGAATTTCCTGACGGATAAAGGGATAATTGATGAAATTATTGAGGGTGCAGATATAAAAGAGGACGATCTCGTAATTGAAATCGGCCCGGGCATCGGCGTTCTGACAGCGGAGGCTGCTGAAAGGGCGGGGAAGGTCGTCGCAGTTGAAATCGACAAAGGCCTGATTCCGATTCTAAATGAAACGCTTGCTCAGTATGACAATGTTACAGTCGTAAACAAGGACATATTAAAGACGGATATAAACGCCCTAATTGCGGAGTACGGAGCCGGAACAAAGGGCGTCAAAATAATAGGAAATCTGCCGTATTACATTACCACACCTATCGTGATGAAGATACTCGAGGATGGTGTAAGGGCAGACAGCATTATCATAATGATGCAAAAGGAAGTGGCGGACAGAATCAGATCAAAGCCCGGGAAAAAGACCTACGGCGCGCTTTCCGTGGCAGTTCAGTATTACTGCACGGCTGAAAACCTGATTGATGTGCCGCGCACTGTTTTTGTACCGCAGCCGAATGTGGATTCGACAGTATTAAAACTAAACATCAGACCGGAAAGGCCTGTTGAGCTTATAGACGAGAAAATATTTTTCGAAACCGTAAAGGGCGGTTTTGGGCAGCGCAGAAAGACTTTGTCAAATGCACTTGTCGGTGTATGCGGAATGGACAAGCCTACTGCGGCAGAGATTTTAAAAACAGCGGATATAGATCCGATTCGCCGGGCAGAGACTCTGGATCTCAATGAATTTGCGCGTCTGGCGAATGAGGTAACAAAATGGAAAAATTCAAAGAAGTAATAAAAAAAGACCTGGGCAGGACAGTTATTACAATAGTTTTGCTTTCTTTCGCCATCAATTTTGTAATTGAGGCGGTTTCAAGGCAGGGTCTTTCCGAGGGCTTTAGCTATCTGCTCACACAGCCTCTCGTTTTCTTTTATAACATGCTGATTATTCTCGCTACTCTTTCGATAGCAATTTTGGTAAAGCGCAGACTTTTCGTTTACATAGTTGTGGGCGGAACGTGGCTCGGAATCGGTATCGCAAACGGCGTCATCCTGTCAAACCGAATGACTCCGTTTACAACAAAGGACCTGCAGGTGCTCGAGGACGGCCTTTCCATAGTTCCGAACTACCTTAGCACCAAAGAGATCGTGTTCATGTGCATTGGTATTGCAATCGCAATCGCACTGCTGGTGCTGATCTTTATTAAGGGACCTCGGCGCAAGGAAAAAATAGACCCAAAGAAATATATCGCAACCTTCCTGATTATCATGGTGCTGATGGGAGGCTCTTCGGGCCTCGCAATAAAAACAGGCGTTGTCGAGACCTTCTTTGGTAATCTGGCATATGCATACAGGGATTTCGGATTCCCGTACTGCTTTATAAACACATGGGTTAACACGGGTGTAAACCGTCCGATGGGATATAACGAAAAAGCTGTCAAGGCAATTTTTGCCCCGGGTGAGCTCGGGGAGGACGGCATATACGTACCCGAGGTTACCGATGTTGACGAAAAGCTGCCTAACATAGTTGTGGTTCAGCTCGAATCGTTCATTGACCCTTATATGGTAAAAACCATCACCTGCTCTGAGGATCCTGTTCCTAACTGGCGAAAAATGATGGATGAATGCTCGTCCGGATACTTTACCGCACCTGCTGTAGGTGCCGGCACGGCAAATACCGAGTTCGAAGTGCTTTCCGGAATGAGCGTAAAATTCTTTGGCCCGGGTGAATATCCGTACAAGTCGATTCTTCGTGAAGAGACTTGCGAGACTGCAGCTTACATACTGAAAAATATGGGCTTTAAGGCTCATGCAATACATAACCACAGAGGCGCATTCTATGGCCGCAACCAGGTTTATCCTAACCTCGGATTTGACACATTTACCTCCATAGAGTACATGAATCACGTCGTAAAGACGCCGAAAAACTGGGCGAAAGACCAGGTGCTGACAGAGCAGATTCTGGCAGCGCTCGACTCCGACAGCGAGCACGATTTTGTATTCACGGTTTCGGTGCAGGGACACGGCAAATATCCTACCGAGCAGGTAATAGAAATGCCTGATATCGAAGTCACCGCGCCTACAGAGGAGCTGCAGTACCAGTATATCTACTACGTAAATCAGATTCACGAAATGGACAAGTGGCTCGGCGAACTGACCACAGCGCTAAGTAAATATCCTGAGCCTGTAGTTCTGGTTCTCTACGGCGACCACATCCCCGCCCTCGAAATGAAGGCGGAGGAGATGGAGAGCGGCGACCTTTACAACACGCAGTATCTGATTTGGGCGAACTACAAAATAAAGGCCATCGACAAGGATCTCCACGCTTATCAGCTGATGCCGGAAGTTTTTGACCGTCTCGGCATCCACGACGGTACGCTCATGCTCTACCACCAAAACCACAGCGAAGACGAAGCATATCTCGCAAACCTGAAGACCCTCGAGTACGATATGCTCTACGGCAAGCGCTTCATCTACGGTGGAAAGACTCCTTTCGAGCCTGCAGATATGCGTATGGGCATACGTCCTATCAAGATTGAGGAAGTCGTTCAGATCGGCGAGAACTACTACATCAAGGGCGAAAACTTCACGCAGTACAGCAAGATCTCTCTCGATGGCGAAATACTGAGCACTATATATCTCGGCCCGACGGTGCTCGGACTGCTTGAAGAGGTAAACCCGGAAGATGTTGAGCGCATGAAGATTTCGCAGGTAGAGAAGTATAACGAAATTCTTTCAACTACAGAGTAATTCAGTTTAGCTTGGTATAGTTAGTAAGTATAGTTGTGTGATGGCACTTTGTGCCGGGAGGTAGTATGATACTGAGAACTGAAAGATTGACACTTACACCGTGGGAGGCTACCGAAGAAATGGCGATAGCACTCTTCGAGTATGCGAGGAACAGGGAGGTCGGTCCTGCTGCAGGATGGAAGCCGCATGAAGATCCCGGCGAGTCGCTTGATATCATAAAGGATATATTCATACCTACCGGTGCTTTTGCGATAAAGTGGAACGAGAACGGCGAGATAATCGGGTCTATCACTCTTGAAAAGGATAAGCGCAGACAAGATGTGAAAAGCCGCGAGCTCGGATACTCGCTCGCGCGCAAATACTGGGGCATG
>DGGP01000138.1:6657-6905 GCA_002392265.1 Firmicutes bacterium UBA3871
CATGGGTATTATGACAGAAGCCGGAAAAGAAGTGCTGCGATACGGTTTTGAAACTTTGGGACTCGAGATAGTCAGTATTGCAATCTATCCGAAAAATGAGCGCAGCCGCAACGTGGCGCGTAAGCTTGGTTTTAAGCTTGATGGGACGCTTCGTATGGGCTGTCGCGGCTACGACGGCGAGCTCCGTGACCTCATGATAGGATCAATCACCGCATCAGAATTCAAAGGCTAATCTGGGGACAGGCACC
>DGGP01000032.1 GCA_002392265.1 Firmicutes bacterium UBA3871
TGTTCCACGGCTTTGGCCTGGGCGTATGCATTCACTCCATGCTTGCAGGCGGCGGACACTGCATACTGGTACCGCGCTTTACCGCACAGAGCTACGCCAAGCTGATTACCAAGTACAAGTGCAATTTCATAGCCGGTGTGCCGACTCTCTACGAGGCACTCTTAAGGCTCCCGAGCATGGACGGCGCAAATCTTTCCTCGCTCAAGGGTGTCTTTTCGGGCGGCGACTCGCTCTCCATAGAGCTTAAAAAGAAGTTTGACAAGTTCCTCTACGACCACCACGCAGTCATTCAGGTGCGCGAAGGCTACGGCACTACCGAAACCGTCACGGCCTGCTGCCTGACACCGACATCAATGAGCAAGGAGGGCTCCATCGGAATCCCGTTCCCTGACACCTATATCAAAATCGTAAAGCCCGGCACCGACGAAGAGCTTCCGTATGGCGAGGAAGGCGAAATTCTTCTGGCGGGTCCTACCGTTATGAAGGAGTATGCGGGCCATCCTGAGGAGACTGCCAAAACGCTGCGCAGTCATGCAGATGGGCTTACATGGGTGTACACGGGCGATCTCGGAACAATGGACGAGCAGGGCTTCATTTATTTCCGCGGCCGCGCAAAGCGCATGATCGTAAGCTCGGGCTACAACATCTATCCGGGCCAGCTCGAGAACATCCTCGATGCGCACGAAAAGGTGCAGATGTCCTGCATCATCGGAGTGCCGGATGCGCTGAAGATGCAAAAAGTGAAGGCCTTTGTGAAGCTTGCTGCAGACGTGGAGCCAAGCGAGGCGACAAAGGAAGAGCTGCTTGCTTACTGTCGTGAGCACATAGCAAAATATGCTATGCCGTATGACATCGAATTCCGGGAGGAGCTGCCTAAAACGCTTGTCGGAAAGGTTGCGTACAGAGTTCTCGAAGAGGAAGAGCTTGCGAAAAAATAGGCTTCGTGCCATTTACTTAAATAAAGATTTAATTTTGGTTGACTTTTACACAGTTTAATTGTATAGTTAATCAGTAACGACAAAAGCGGGCTTTGCTCTGTCACAACACAACAGAACGAGGCCTTCCGCAGAATGCGGATTATCCAAAGGAGAGAAAGGCTTCTCTCTCAGCGCCGCACGACCGAGTAAGGCGGCAATAGCTGAAACAAACCGAGGTTCCCGCTAAACGGGCGGGGGTACCAACTAGGAGCTGATAATTCTAAAATGAACAGAACTGAAAACTTTAAGGCCTGCGCGGGAATGAGGAATTCCGCACATCTGTCTCTTTGTGTTGGGACACATACAGGCGCTTTTAACCATGAATCTGAAATCCATAGCTCAGCGCATCCAGAAATGGGTATGTGCCGGGCTATTTGTGTTTCCTTAGGAAGTGAAAGGGAGGTAGCAGAATGATAGAACTACGCAATGTCACCAAGGAATTCGACGATGTAACACCGCTTAAAGATGTGAGTGTTACGATAAACGACGGCGACGTCATCTCTGTTATCGGACCTTCCGGAACAGGAAAATCTACACTTCTTCGCTGTATCAACATGCTCTCTGCGCCGACCTCCGGCCAGATTATCGTTGACGGCGAGGACATAACCGAAAAGGGCTACGACTTAAACAGCGTTCGCAAAAAGATGGGCATGGTTTTCCAGTCGTTCAACCTGTTCGGCCACATGACGGTTCTCGAAAACATTATGCAGCCGCAGATTACGCTGCTCGGCCGCAGCCGTCAGGAAGCATACGATATAGCGATGGATCTTTTGAACACCGTCGGTCTTTCAAGTAAGGCGCTCTCCTATCCGGACGAGCTCTCCGGCGGTCAGCAGCAGCGTATCGCAATCGCGAGAGCGCTCGGTATGGACCCTGAAATCATACTTTTCGACGAGCCTACATCTGCGCTCGACCCGAGCATGATCGGTGAAGTACAGTCCGTAATCCGCATGCTTGCAAAGACCGGTCGCACAATGATGATCGTTACCCACGAGATGGATTTTGCGCGCAAAATTTCAAATCGCGTGTTCTTTATGGACGAGGGAGGCATCTATGAAGAGGGCACTCCAAAGCAGATCTTCGAGCAGCCGCGTCGCGAAAAGACAAAGAAGTTTATTCGCCGCCTGACCTCGCTCTCCTATCACATCAAGGACGACGAGTTCAATTTCGAAGAGATGTACGACGAGCTTCAGTCCTATGCTGAAAAGCTGCTCATCGAAAACGAAAGAATGAGTAAGCTCCAGCTCTGCTTCGAGGAAATTACGCTCAACAATATCCTCGAACGCGACGAAGAGGAGGAAAAGGATGTTCTGGTGGGCATCGACTACTCCGAAAAGAGCGACGTTCTCGTCTTAAAGATTCGCTACAAGGGCGAGCATTTCGACCTGTCCGAGACAGGAAACTCCCTGTTTGACGACGTACTCGAGGAAAAGACAACTGTTCTCGAGGACGAGGTCTTCCCGCCGGAGGAACCGAGCAAGGAGAATCCGTTCGCCGCTTACAACAACAAAATTACAATCAGCTTTAAGTGGGAGGAGGCATAGAAATGAGAAAGAGAAGTTTTTCAATCATAGTATGTGCCCTGCTCACAATAAGCGTGATTTTCGGCACAGTGGGCATCGCATTTGCTGACGAGGCTCCAAAGGCAAAGAACGGCCTTTCAAAGCTTGAAGATTTGAACGGCAAAAACCTCGGTGTGCAGACAGGCGTTCTGTACGAGGATTTGATTAAAGACGACCTCGAGGGCGAGGAATGGTACTACTACAAGATGCCAAACGACATGATTCCTGCGCTCGAGTCCAACAAAATAGATGCATATCTGATTGAAGAGGTCGGATACTATGCACAGAGATATCAGCATCCTGAGCTGATTCGCATGGAGGAATCCCCGGGCTACTGCGATTTTGCGGTAATTGTCGGAAATAACGACAAGCAGGACAGACTCTTTGCGGAGATCCAGGAATTCATCGCAGCCAAAAAGGCTGACGGCTGGCTCGATTCTCTCTATGATTACTGGGTAAAGAACTGGGATCCTAACACCTGCGAAATAAAGACAATCCCTGAGACAACCGGTGAAAACGGTACCGTTATCATCGCAATCGAGGGCGGATACGAGCCGTTCTCCTTTGAGAGCAACGGTCAGTTCTCGGGCTATGACGTAGAGTTTATGATGAACTTCTGCGCCGCATACGGCTACAACTGGGATTTCCAGGCGATGGAGTTTGACTCAATCGCTCCGGGCGCGGTTTCCGGTAAATACGATTTCGGAATGAACATCGTAGTTGACGAAGAGCGTGCGGAAAACTCCGTGCTCTCCGATCCGTACTACCGCTGTGATATCGTTTTCGTACTTGAAAGCGACCAGGGTGATGAAAGCGGTTTCATCGCAAAGCTTCAAAACAGCTTTAACAAGACCTTTATCAAGGACAGCCGCTGGCGCCTCTTCGTTTCCGGTATCGGTACCACACTGTTTATCACGCTGGCATCATTACTCTTCGGAACGCTGCTCGGATTTGCAGTATACATGCTCTGCCGTGGCGGCAACAGGCTGGCAAACAAGCTGACAGATATCGTATGCTTTATCATCGACGGTATTCCTACAGTAGTATTCCTGATGATTCTGGCATTTATCGTATTCTCGAACTCGCATCTTTCGGGCGCATGGATATCCGTTCTCGGGTTCACGCTGATTTTTGGCTGCGGCATGTACGACATGCTGTGCGTTGGCTGTAACGCAATTCCAAAGGGACAGTACGAAGCTTCCCGCGCACTCGGGTACAGCGACAGCCAGAGCTTCTTTAAGATCATTCTGCCGCAGGCAGCAAAGCATTTCCTGCCGATTTACAAGAACGATATGGTATCCTTAATCAAGGAAACCTCCATCGTCGGCTACATCGCAGTAATGGACCTCACAAAGATGGGAGACCTCGTGCGTTCGCGTACGTATGATCCGTTCTTTGCGCTGATTGCGGTTGCAATCATCTACTTCATCCTCGAGGGCGTGCTGACCGCCGTTGTTTCTCAGGTTGAAAAGAAGGTCGATACTCAGAAGAGATCACCTGAAAAGATTTTAAAGGGAATCAAAGAAGTTGAATGGTAAGGGAATGTTAAGGGTAAAATAATGAGCAACCACGATTCAAGCAACTGTAATAAAGTAAATACAAAAAAGAATAGAAACCCTAAAAATTTCGAAAGGCCGCTTTTTGCGGTCTTTCTGTCGTATTTCAAGAACCACAAGGGGCTCTTCATCCTCGACATGTGCTGCGCCTTTGCGGTGGCTGCCATCGACGTGGCCTTTCCGCTCACAACGAGATATGCCATGTACGAGCTGCTGCCCCGTAATGCGTACCGATTTTTCTTTGTGCTGATGGGAATCGTTGCGGCGGCGTTTCTGCTGCGCTCGGTGATGCAGTTCATCATCACCTATCTGGGGCATACCTTTGGTATCCGCGTGGAAGCGGACATTCGTGAGGATCTGTACGGCCACATGCAGGAGCTGGAGTATGACTTTTTTGACGCAAATCGCACCGGCAAGCTGATGAGCAGGCTAACAGGAGACCTCTTTGAAGTCACCGAGCTTGCACACCACGGCCCTGAAGATATTCTCATCTCGACGGCGACCATCATCGGTGCGCTGGTCATTATGTTCAACATCGAGTGGCGCCTTGCGGCGGTAATTGCGGTAATCGTGCCGATATTTGTTGTTATTGTGATGCTGTGCCGCAAGAACTTTATGGATTCATCGGCGAACGTAAAGAAAAAGCTTGCTGACATCAATGCGGACATTGAATCATCGCTTTCGGGCATGCGCACCAGCAAGGCGTTTGATAACACAGATGTGGATTATGACAGATTCCTCGAAACCAACGGGATGTATAAAAACTCAAAGGGCGACTACTACAAGGCAATGGCAACATTCTCAGCGAGCCTCGAGTTTTTCATCTGCTTCCTGCAGGTTGCGGTAATCGCGGCAGGCGGTTATTTTATCATGCAGGGACGCATGAACTATATTGATTTAATCACGTTCACGCTCTATGTGACTGCGTTCATCAGCCCGATTCGCAGACTGGCACAGTTTGCCGAAATCTTTGTAAGCGGACTTGCGGGCCTTAAGCGCTTTGTCGAAATAATGCGCATCCGCCCGACTGTCGAGGACGCTCCGGATGCGGTGGCACTCTGCTCGCCTGAAGGCAAAATTGACATAGACCATGTTTTCTATTCGTATAAAAATAATCCGGATGTGCTGAAGGATATAGACATTCACATAAAACCGGGCGAGTGCGTTGCCATCGTCGGTCATTCCGGCGGCGGAAAATCAACACTTTGTCAGCTGATCCCGAGATTTTACGATGTAAATGAGGGTAGCATATCCGTGGACGGAACCGATGTACGAAAGCTGACCAAGTCATCGCTAAGGCGCAGCATAGGTATAGTTCAGCAGGATGTGTTCCTCTATGCGGATACGGTCTACGAAAACATTCGTTACGGCCGTCCGGACGCGACAAAGGAAGAGGTTCACGAAGCCGCAAAGATGGCGGAAATCTATGACGAAATCATGGAAATGCCGCAAAAATTCGAAACCTATGTGGGCGAGCGCGGCACACTCCTGTCCGGCGGACAGAAGCAGCGAATCGCAATCGCACGCATTTTCTTAAAGAACCCACCTATACTGATTCTCGATGAGGCGACCTCGGCTCTAGACTCCATCACCGAGGAATCGATCAGGCAGGCATTCTCAAAGCTCGCCAAGGGCCGCACGACCATCATGATTGCGCACCGCCTTGCAACAATAAAGGAAGCGGACCGCGTCATCTTAATTGAAGACGGCCGCATAGCTGAGCAGGGCACCCACGAGGAGCTCATGGCAAAGGGCGGCACCTATGCAGCGCTCTACCACGCTCAGCAGCTGCTATAGCTTTGCGCGGGAAATGAGCTCGGATATGAGGCTGTCGATGCGCGCTAGCGGGATCTGGTCAAAATAGAGAACCAGAGAATTGCCCGAGCTCTCGGATTTATCGGCGTATGCTGATACCGGTACTGCCGTGATACCAAGGGCAGCGGCTTCTTCGCAGAATTTCTTGATTTGTGAAACGCTACTTTTCCCGGAAGTATGGGCATCGCCCTCGGAAGTCTCTGCGCTGCCGATTTCCAGAATTACATTCAGTCCGGACTGGGCGCTGCGGATTTTGATGAAGTCGCCGCCGTATCCGGACAGAGCCGCTATCGTGGCATGCAGCTTTTGAGCGTAGAGACGGCGGAGCTTGCGAACGCCGGCGTTATAATAACCGTTATTCATAAACAGGGCCAGCGTCAGCTGCTCGCTTTTCGAGCAGGTCTGCGTGTAGCCCTTTTTTAATTCTTCGAAAGCCTTTGCAAGGCTCGGTGTTAACACCATATAGGAAATCTTTATCGCAGGGAAAAGCGTAGAGCTGAATGAGCCCAAGTATACAACTCTTTCTCCGGTGTCGAGTCCCTGCATTGCAGGGATAGGGCGACCGAAATAACGAAGCTCGCTGTCGTAGTCGTCCTCGATGATGATGGAATCGTTGCGCTGAGCCCATTCGAGCAGCTCGTACCGCTTGCCGACCGGCATCACGGCTCCGGTAGGAAACTGATTCGACGGGCTGACATAGACTGCAGAGCGGATGTTTTGAGGAAGCCTTGAAATTTCGATACCATCCTCCCCAACCTTCACCGGCGTCATGACCATTCCGAGGTCGGCAAAGATTTTCTTTACCGGCAGATACCCCGGCTCCTCGACTGCTACATGGCGTATGGACAGCTGCTGGAGGATACGCCCTAGGTGCATAGTAATCTGCTGGGTGCCGGCACCGATTACAATCTGATTGGGATAGCAGGAAACGCCACGGGCACTGTAGAGGTACTTTGCAATTTCGCGCCGGAGAGACTGCTCGCCCTGCGGGTCGGATTCAAAGGTGAGCAGGTGGGCATAGTCGGTCAGAACCTTTGCGCTGCACTTCTTCCACTTGTTGAAATCAAAGCATGAGAGGTCGTAAAGCGCATCGGCATGCTCGCGCAGGAGCTCTTGGTCGAGAGAATCCTGTGAAACTCCTTCGAAGGCTCCGATATGCTTTTGAGCCTCCGCCGAAAAATCGCTGCCCGCAAGAGTTTGCTCTACGGGTGAGAGGGCGCTTACGTAGTAGCCCGAGCCGAGCTTTCCAGTAACATAGCCCTCCAGCAGGAGCTGGTCGTAGGCCTGCTGAACTGTGGTTACTGAAATGTGTAGTTCTTCACTGAGACGGCGAAGGGATGGCAATTTTTCCGTGGTGCCGATGTCGCCTTGGAGAATAGCGGCCTTGATATATTGATATAGCTGTAAATATAAAGGGTTTTCGGATGTCTTTTCAAATGAGGGTGTGATAGGCTTCATTTCGTTTTACCTCAACTGTATACTAAAAAATATCTAAAAGTGCATATTTCAAAATGCACAGTGCTATGCTATGATTATACCATGGACAGAGGAAAAGAAAAAGATTTTGAAATAAAAAAGAAAGAAAAATCAGAGGGGAAACATATGAATAACGAAATGAAAAAAACCAATGAACTTGTTTTAACGGCAATGTTCATGTGCATGATAATTTTGGCACAGCTCGTTATCAGGCTGCCTATACCGGGCACCGGCGGCTATGTGCATCTGGCAGACGCGGTGGTATACCTGTCTGTTATCTATCTCGGTCACAAGAATGGCGCTTTGGCAGCGGGCCTCGGCTCTGCCATGGGTGATATAATAGGTGGGTTTGCCGTTTGGGCACCTTGGACCTTTGCCATCAAGGGTTGCATGGCACTGATTTTCGGATTGCTCGCAGAACGCAAGTCTTCCGCTTCCGCAAAGCTGATTGCGATGATCGTGGCGGGATTGTTCATGGTAGTTGCCTATTTCGTAGCAGAAACCATCATGTATGGAAATCCGGGGTCGGCGATACTCGGAGTGCCTTGGAATATCGCGCAATTCGGTGTGGGCATTATCGTGGCTGATGCCATGCAGCATGCACTGAGGCGTGCAAAAGCAAGGAAAAACGCATAGCACACAAAGGACAGTATTTTTATGACGTGGACAATATCATTTTTTCTGAATAGCGCGCTCTTTGGCGTAGGCCTCGCCATGGACGCGTTTTCAGTCTCTATGGCAAACGGACTGAAGGAACCAAAGATGAAACCCGGGCGAATGTGTTTAATCGCCGGGGTTTTTGGCGTCTTTCAGACGGCAATGCCACTCATCGGCTGGTTTCTGGTACATACGGCGGCGCAGGCCTTTGAGGGCTTCAGGCCGTTCATTCCGTGGATAGCCTTGATTTTGCTGGCTTACATCGGCGGTAAAATGCTGATTGAGGGCATAGGCGAATGCTATGGCAGAGGCGCTGAAATGGTAGAGGCTGCAGAGCCGGGCGAGGAATCCGGCGCGCCACTCGGAGTGGAGGTACTTCTTATGCAGGGAATCGCCACTGCAATCGACGCGCTTTCGGTGGGCTTTACAATTGCGGACCTCGGAGCAGCGTCGGCTGTTGCGGAATCCCTGATCATCGGCATCGTAACCTTTGTTATCTGCCTCGGCGGACTTTCAATCGGCAAAAAGGTCGGAGACAGGCTCTCGGGAAAGGCAGGAATCCTCGGCGGATTAATCCTTATCGGGATTGGTACAGAAATATTCCTTACAAATATCTTTTAAATGAGAGGGCTCGATTACAACGAAGATTCAATGTATTATGCCTGCAAGAGACTTTGCGGTCTTGCGGAATCCGTTTGACGTTGTAGACGAAATCAAGTAGACGTAAACTGGGCATAGACGGACATATTCAAAAAAATACATTCAAAACCTATGAAAAGAGCTCACAGCTTGCCTGCGAGCTCTTTTGTTTTCATGGGTTTTATGTTATAATATAGTATTGTTATTATAGCGGAAAAGCCGCAGGATAAAAGCACAAACGAGAGAAAATGAGATAAATAAAGAGGAGGTAGGAAGATGGATGAAAGGCTAAAGAAAATCGTAGATGAAAGCAAGCGCATCGTGTTTTTCGGCGGGGCAGGCGTTTCTACCGAGAGCAACATCCCGGATTTCCGCAGCGAGGCGGGACTGTACGCGGCCAGAGAAGTTTACGGCTACGCGCCGGAGACCATCCTCTCCCACACTTTTTTCGTTCAGCAGACAAAGCTGTTTTATGACTACTACAAAAAGAACCTGATTCACACAGAGGCCGAACCGAACAAGGCTCACAAGGCGCTGGCAAAGCTCGAGGCCGAGGGCAAGCTGACATCCGTCATAACTCAGAACATCGATGGGTTGCATCAGAAGGCGGGCAGCAAGAAGGTTCGCGAGCTTCACGGCAGCATAATGCGCAACTACTGCACAAAGTGCCACGCTCCGTACGATCTGGAGTACATGCTTGACCCGGAAAACTGCGACGGAGACAAGTACGGCATTCCGCGCTGCAAAAAGTGCGGTGCAGTGGTAAAACCGGATGTGGTTTTGTACGAGGAGCCGCTTGACTACAGCACATGTGAACAGGCTCTCGAGGACATCCAAAATGCGGACTGCATGATAATCGGTGGAACATCGCTTACGGTATATCCCGCAGCAGGCTATGTACGCGATTTCAGAGGGAAACACCTCGTTTTGATTAACAAGACTCCGACGCAGTATGACGACCGCGCGGATCTGGTAATCGCAGAATCTATCGGCAAGGTTATGGAGTACTAGCTTTGGAGTATTATATAAATGAAAGTGATTTTGGAAAACGAAACGATATTTAAGTACTATCCCCAGCTCGAAACTCAGATAGCACAAAATCCCGCAGAGGCAGTGCCTAAAATACGGGAAGCAGTCAGGGAATTCCGTCGCCAGCACAGAGCGGACCTGATGGCCGAGGCCTACTACTACATGGCCGAGGCCCATTTCAGGATGGGCGATGCGAGAAAGCTGATCAGCAACGCCCTTCACGGGATAGGCTACGTCAGACAGTCAACAGGCGCGGAGCGGCTGCTGCCAAAGCTCTACAACATCGCCGGTATCGGATATTCGGCCGTAGGCGAATATTCGGTCAGCCAGCAGTACTACATGGACGGTTTGCAGTATGCCACCTCAATGAAGGACGAGGGCACAAAGCTTTCCCTCGAGAATAACATCGGCTCACTCCTGGTGCAGCTGGGCGACTGCAAGGAAGCACTCCAGTTCGCAAGCCGCGCATACACCGAGGCACTGAAGCTTTTGTACGCACCCGAATTTGACAGCCTGACCGCAAAGGAAAAGGCAGAGCGCGAAGAGATGTTCTACGCGACGGTGCTGAACATGGCGGGGATTGCTTATCATGAGGAAGACTACGAGACCAGCCTCCGTTATCTGGATCAGCTGAGCGGTCTTCAGAACGATACAATAAGCCGAATGTATGACAATCACGTCGCGACGGTGCGGGCAAAGGTTTATCTCGCAAGCGGCAATACAGAGGCCGTGGCGGAGATTATAGACGAGCTTCACAGCGACGAGGGCGAGGAAGACAGAATCGGTGAAAACAGCAAGCTGTTCGAGGACTTCCAGGAAATCGCGGAGCTGCTCATAAAAGAGGGCGAAAAGGAGCTTGCCTGGTCGATGCTCGAGCTGATGCTCGAAGTGTGTCAGGCGTTCGACAATGCCGGAAGGTGGGCGACTTACTACGACCTTTTGGCGCGGTACTACGAAGAGTGGGGCGAGGAGCGTGAGTTTTTCATCGCTTGCGTACAGTACCACAAATTCAGCTCGAAGAATATGGCAGAGTTCCAGCGTTCAATGCTTACAGGAATCAAAAATCAGCTGGAGGTCAATCGCAGTGTGCAGCGGCAAAAGCTGCAGGCGGAGCGCGCCGAAGAACTGAGGCTGCTCAGTGAGATAGACGAGCTGACGAATCTTTTGAACAGGAGGAGCTTTAACAAGCTGTCGCAGAATTATTTCACGGCTGCTGTGGACAACAGGTCTTCATTTGGGCTGATTATGCTCGATGTGGATTTTTTCAAGCAGTACAACGACCATTACGGGCATGTTGCGGGGGACGAGTGCCTGAAGATGGTCAGCGGCATACTTCATGAAAGTGACGGAAACGGTTTTCTGTCGTCGAGATACGGCGGAGACGAGTTTATAATTATCGTCAGGGATTGCACGGATGATGAGATACGCAAGCATATGGAGGACATCCTTTCAAAGGTGAGAGAGCGAAAGGTAGAGCACTGCAAGTCGGAGGTTTCAGACATTGTAACCGTGACAATGGGTGCAGTCAATCTGATTCCTCAAAGGCAGCAGACGGTGATGGATATCGTTCAGCTTGCGGATGATGCACTCTACGAGGCAAAGCGCAGAGGCAAAAATCAGACATATATGGCTGAACAATAGAGGACAGAGTATACAGGAGTATATACAGGAGAAAGTGCAAAGTGGAAACTAAAAAGAGCGAGGAAACCATATTTCAGTTTTACCCGGAACTTGGCGTTAACGATATAAATGAGCCTCTAAAGGCGCTGGGCATACTCAAAAAGGCACTGAAGGATTTCAGAAAACAGGGCCGAAACGACATGATAGCGGAGACCTATTACTATCTCGCGGAATGTAATTTCCGCATAGGTAATGCCCGCCAGGTAATCAGTAACTCAATGCAGGCAATTGCATACATCAGGCAGAGCATGGGAAAAGAAAAGCTGCTGCCAAAGGCTTACAACATGGCGGGAATCGGCTATTCGTCCGCGGGCGAATATACGGTTTGCCAGCAGTACTACCTTGATGCTCTGAAATATGCAAAGAACCAGAAAGACGAAAGAACGGAGCTTTCCATTTTGAATAACATCGGTGCGCTGTTTTTGCAGCTCGGCGACTACAAGGAAGCATCGAAATATGTAAACAAGGTCTATGAAAAGGCCACAAGCCGCAGATTTGCATCGGATTTTAACGACCTGCCCGAAAAAGAGCAGCTCGACAGGTCGGAGATGTACTTTGCTGCAATCATGAATCTTGCGGATATGAATTATCATGAGGAGGACTACGATTCGTGCATCAGGCACATAGACAGCCTCGAGGTCGCACTGGAGGGCAGCGACATTCCCGTCAATCTTCCGATTTATGTGAACAATCTCTATACAATCAGAGCAAAGGCTTATCTGGGGCTGGACGATGTCAACAGTGCACGCGATGCGCTTGAGTCTCTCTTTGTGCGCCTCAAAGACGAGGAAGCCCTCGCCGAGACAACAGAGCTTTTCGAGGACTACATGGAGCTGACTCACATACTTCTCAGAGACGGCGAGGAAGAGCTTGCAGGGCGCGTTCTTGAAATCATGCAGCGCGTATGCGAGGTAGTTGAAAATGTCAGCCGCTGGGTGTCGTACTACGGCCAGCTGGCTCAGTACTATGCGGCTTACGGTAGTCAGGAGGACTATCTGCATGCTTGCGCGCAGTATCATAATTACGGTCTCGAAAACGAAAACGAAACCAGACGTTCGATTCTGCTCGGGCTCAAGAACCAGATTGAAGTCGAAAAGAGTATCGAGCTGAAAAAGATTCAGTTCGAGCAAGCCGAGGAAATGAGGCTCCTCAGTGAAACCGACGAACTGACGAATCTGCTGAATCGCCGCTCCTTCAACCGCCTGTCGCAGACCTACTACAAGGCTGCGGCCGAGGAACTGAAGACGTTTGGCTTTGTTATGCTCGACATCGACTTTTTCAAGCAGTACAATGACCACTACGGCCACGTTGCCGGCGACAAATGCATAAAGGAAATCAGTCGCATATTAAAGGAGAGTGAAGTCGAGGGATTCCTCACCTCACGCTACGGCGGTGACGAGTTCATCGTCATAGTCAGGGATCACACCGATGACGAAATTCGCGAATATATGGAAAAGATACTTAAAAAGGTAAACGAGGCAAATATCGAGCATGTGATGTCCCCGATTACCGACCATGTGACCGTAACGCTCGGCGGCATCAACGGCATACCGAGCAAAAAACAGACCCTGATGGACCTTGTGCAGATGGTGGACGATGCGCTTTACGAAGCAAAGAAGCAGGGCAAAAATCGTGCAGTCTTTGACGACTGA
>DGGP01000065.1 GCA_002392265.1 Firmicutes bacterium UBA3871
AATAATGACCAAAGCCATGTGGAAAGAACAACTGCCGCAGCAATTGCATCAATAACGCGACCTGCAACTTGTACAGAAGAAGGGATTAGAACATACACGGCAACATTTACAAGTCCTTTTGAAACACAGACAACGACTGAAGCAATTGCAATGATCGACCACACTTATGGTGACCCTACTTACACATGGGCAACTGGCAATAGTACAGCGACAGCTGTTCATACATGCACTGTATGTGGCCATGTAGAGTCACAGACTGTAGCTTCATCTAATGAGCCTATCGCTGCAACTTGTGAAACCCAGGGAAGTACAGGTTATACTGCGCACTTTACAATTGATGGATTTACAGATCAAGTTATTGGAACTACTACACCGGCACTGGGTCATAACTGGGGTACTCCGACATACACTTGGTCCGCTGATAAGAGTACCATAACAGCAACGCGCACGTGTCTACGTGATGGTAGCCATATAGATACTGAGCAAGGCTCAATAACTTCTCGTGAAGCAGTAAGCCCTACTTGTACATCGCCGGGTGAAAGAACTTACACGGCAACATTTACACATGAAGGACTTACAACTCAGACAACGACCGTAGCAATCCCTGCGCTCGGCCACGACTTCAGCGGCACAGGCACAGTAACCCTGCAGCCGACATGCACACAGGCAGGCGTAAGAACCTTTACCTGCACACACGGCTGCGGAGCAACAAGCACTGAAGCAATTGCGGCAACAGGGCATAACTTAACGCAATATAATGCAAATCCTGCAAACTGTGGCAATGCAGGAAACATCGAATATTGGGAGTGCGCGGTTTGTCACCATTATTTCAATAATGCAGATGGCGCAGCCGGACATGAGATTGCGGCAAACAGCTGGGTAATCGCTGCAACAGGCGCGCACACTCTTGTGCATCAGGCAGCGGTAACACCGTCGGCTACGGCGCCAGGAAATATTGACAACTGGGAGTGCAGCGTATGCCACAAGCACTTCAGCGACGAGCACGGCACATCAGAGATAACGGCAAACAGCTGGATCCTTCCGGCAACCGGCGGCGGTAGCTCCGGCGGAGGCGGAGGCGGCGGCGGTAGTGCCGCATCGGGAGGAAGCCCTACAGCAGCCGTACCTGCAAAGGACGGCACGGTGACCAACTCCGACGGCAGTACGACTACCACAACCACGGCAGATGACGGGTCGAGAACTGCGGTTACAACCGCAAAGGACGGCTCGGCGACTTCCGTAACGCTTACGAAGGATGGCTCAACCGGCACGGTTGTGACCGACAAGAACGGCAACACGGTTTCAGCAGAGGCCGCGCCAAGCCAGAAGGCTGTCGAACAGGCTGCAGCTGCGGGCGAGCCGGTAAAGCTTGCGGTAGAGGTAAAAGCTTCGGCGGACAGCAGCAAAGCAGCGCCGATTGCAGTAAGCTTGCCAAAGAATGTGAATGCCGACAATCCTGTGAAGGTGGAAATCCCGGTAGAAAATGCCGGCCCGAGCACAGTTGTTGTGATTGTGAGCGAGGATGGAACCGAGGAAATTGTGAAGTCTTCGACGATAACAGATGATGGCGCAGCTGTAATGCTTGGCGGCAGTGCGACAATAAAGATTGTTGAAAACGAAAAGGTATTCAGCGATGTGCCGGATTATGAATGGTATGTCAAGGAAGTTGCCTGGGCTTCGAGCCACGAGCTTATGAACGGCGGTGGCGACGGCAGGTTCGCAGCCGATGATTTGACCAGCCACGGAATGGTGACACAGATACTCTTTAACCTTGAGGGTGCAACGCTTTCAGAGGCTGAGATGGCAGAGCTTAACGTGACGGACGAGACTTGGTTTATCCCATCGTTTACATGGGCAGAAAAGGTCGGAGTTGCGGAAGGCTACAGCGAAGACTTTGACATGAACAGGGCAATTACTCGTGAGCAGCTGGCCTGCATGCTGTTCAACTATGCGCAGTACAAGGGCTATGACACGAGTGTAAGAAGTGATATCAGCACATTCCCTGATGCGGAGGGTACATCGTTTTGGGCTGCCGAGCAGCTTTCATGGGCTGTCGGAATCGGGCTTATGAACGGTATCGCGGATGAAGAGGGAAATGTGACGCTCGCTTCACAGGGCAGCACGACCCGCGCAATGGTAGCGGCAATGCTTGAGCGATTCTGCGAAAAGGTAATAAGGTAGTTTAAGAGACACCGGATCTTTGAGTATTCGTAAATTATGCACTATATGTGTAGAATCGTGGTCTATAGTGCATATAAAACGTCTCAAAAAAAGGAAAAACGGTACTTCTGCAGTGTTTTGGACCATAGTGCTATGCACTAAACCTGTGGAATTCTACGAAATGGTGCATACCATCGGCCGGAAATCGCAAATATGCAATGCACTACATTTACAAAATACATATGTTTAGTGCATAGATTCGTAAAAATCAAAGACTCCCGCGCATTCGCGCAGGAGTCTTTTGCAATTATCCATCCAAAAGGGACTGTGGTCAAAGAGCTCGGAAAGTTGATATAGACTTGGAGGTCACGGGCGTGACAGCAAAAAGTATGCTGCGCTTTATGTGCGCCAATCCTTTAATGTTGCAAAAACACTTTTGTGGACTACGCTGCGAGGTTCAAACCTGATGATGCTGTAGATTATCTGCATCACGATGCCGCAGCCAAAGGTGCTGACGATGGTGCCGATTCCGACAGGACCTCCGAGGAGCCAGCCTGTCAGAAGGACTGTTGCGAGCAATATGATTTGTACTGCGCCGATAGGAAGCTTTTTGAGCCGCTTACCGAGACCGATTAGGAGCGTATCGCGCGGGCCGCAGCACTGCGCGGAGGTCATATAGAAATATTGGCCTATGGCCATTGCAGCCAGACCGGCGATCATTATTAATATGCCGGTCATTGTATTTTTTGAGTAGATAAATGTGTCTAAGTCGTTGAAAAACTGGGCTGCATTCCCGGTAAAGACAGCATCGATTATTGTTCCGAAGCCAATTTTTTCCTTCATCAAAAGGTCGATTGCGAGGATTATGAGCCCTGTTATTGTCATGGAAAGACCGTAGTTCAGAGGTGTATGAAAGGAAATGCCCATGCCGAGGCAGTCCCACGGAGCAAGTCCAATGTCTGCACGGATTGTCAGGTGCACTCCGAATGCAAATATTGTAAGGCCGAAAAGTATTCTGAGCCAGCCGAGTATGATGCTTTTGCGATTCATAATATACTTTGCTTCCTTTCGCAAAAATATTAAGGTTATTATAACAGAAAAGGATTGAGAATAGAAGAAAAAAGAATATCAAATTTGCTTTACATAGGGGGACCTCGGTGCTATACTGTAGCCGTGGACGGTATTCCGTAGGAAACTTTACCATGTGAGCAATTGAAAAATTGATACATATTGTTAATCTGCGCGCATGCATTCGCACACAGGCGGAGCATGACGGGTGTTGCATTAACATGGAAAGCTTCGAATACCTCCATCCGGATGCCTTTTGGCAGTCGGATGTTTTGTTTTTCATTGGAGGTTAAAATGCAAAAAATGACGAAAGAACAAAAAAGCCTTCAGATAAAGAAGGAAGCGAGGGCAACTCTGATTCTTTTCTTTATCTGCATGTTCTGGCACATTGGATTTGGATGGGGCCTTTCCGGCCACACCGATATCACGATTGCAAAGCTGCCGCTCTGGTGGTGGCTCAGCACACCGGGACTTTTTGTTGTAGGGCTTGTCGGAGTTATCATTCTGCTGAAGTTTGTATTCAAAGACTTCAGCCTTGACGACGACGAAGCAGGAAAGGAGGCGCAGCATGCAGAGTAAGCAGTACGTCATCCTTGCGATACTTGTCGCTTATATGTTGTTTAACGTCCTCATCGGTATTTGGATGAGCAGACGCAATTCTTCGAAGAACGCCGGAGCAGGCTTCTTCTCAAACTATTTCATCGGCGGCCGTACGATGGGCGGGCTGGTGCTGGCTATGACGCTTGTCGCAACCTACACCAGTGCAAGCTCTTTCCTCGGCGGGCCGGGGCTTGCAGCAAGCTGGGGACTGACTCAGTCGTGGGTGGCTGTAATTCAGATCGGTACAGCGTTTCTGACGCTTGGCGTGCTTGGCAAAAAGCTGGGCATAATTTCGCGCCGCATCCATGCGGTGACGATTTCGGACTATCTGAAGGTGAGATATGATTCGCCGGCTGTCGTAATTCTGTGCAGCCTTGCGCTTGTCGTATTCTTCATAACTCAGATGGTGGCACAGTTCATGGGCGGTGCGGCGCTGCTGCAGACCGTGACGGGGCTGCCTTATGAGGCGGGCTTGGTGCTGTTTGCTGCGGTTGTAATTCTCTACACGGCAGTTGGCGGCTTCACGGCGGTTGTAATCACCGATACGATTCAGGGCATTGTGATGACGATAGGAACCTTCCTGATGATATTCTTTGTGTTCGGTGCAGGCGGTGGTGCGGCTAATTTAATCGACCAGGCCAATGCTACTGTTCCGGGATGGGATATCCTCGGTATGGGCGAGGCTGGCGCCGGCGTTTCGGCACTTTCGCCGGGTTACCTCATTTCGTTCTGGGTGCTGGTTGGAATCGGTGTTATGGGTCTGCCGCAGACTGCGGTTCGCGGAATGGGCTTTAAGGATACAAAGTCGCTTCACAGCGCGATGATTTACGGAACTATAGTAGTCGGTATACTGATGATCGGTATGCACTTTATCGGGGCGCTGGCAGGGCCGCTGCTTCCTGAGGGAGGCCTCGGGAGCACTGACCAGGTGGTACCTTATATCGTGCTTAATTATATGCCTGCGTGGGCGGGCGGACTGTTCCTCGCAGCGCCGCTTGCGGCAATCATGTCGACGGTTGACTCGCTCTTGCTGCTTGCTTCTGCGACAATCATCACAGATATCTGGATGACTTATTTTGCAAAGGACAAGGTAAAGAAGGCTCTGCACAGTGACGATGCGGAGGCGGTGGCGTTCAAGGCAAAGGTTAGAAAATACAGCTTTGCGCTGACTATTATTATCGGCGTTTTGGTGTTCATCTTTGCGCTGAATCCGCCAAGCATCCTCGTTTGGGTAAACCTCTTTGCGATGGGCGGACTCGAGTCCACATTCTTCTGGCCGCTTATTGGCGGGCTTTACTGGAAGCACGGCAATTCAAAGGGCGTAATCGCATCGGTAATTGTCGGTATTGCAACGTTTGTTTTCTTCAATTTGCACAAAATTGCGCCTTTCCATATTCACGAGATTGTGCTGGCTCTGATAGCAAGCGGTATCGCTTACTTTGTTGTGAGCCGCCTGACAAAGGAAGAGCTGCCTGAGCATGTGCTGAAAAAGTGCTTCTAGGTGGCGCGAAACATGGGCATAGTGAGAGTGGTAGCGCGAAACGTGTGATAGTGGTAGCGTGAAACGTGTGCGAGTGGTGATGTGAAATGGCTCTTGACAGACAGGTTGCGGAGTTTTACCGCGAAAAGATAGAAAAAAAGGCGTTTTTCGTGCCGGGCGTGGGGCTTGAAGCCCTGCGCGCCGGTGCGGATGCTGCCTTTAACGATAAAGAATTTGTGACGGATATCGCGTTTTCTGAGGATCGACTGGTTTCGTTCGGCACGGTGGTAACGGGTGCGCCGCGCTACCTGGTAAAGCCTGAGTTTGCGGCTTTTGCAGGGTTTGTACAAGCTGTGACAGAGGCGGAGGTTCCGAGCCTGCGGGTGCGCATATTCCGCCCGACCCTGACGGACGAAGTGCTGCCGGTGGTTTTGTATTTCCACGGCGGAGGCTTTGTGCTGCACAACATTGCAAGCCATGATGCGCTGACGCGCCAGATTTCCAAAGAATGGAATGCTGTTGTGATTTCGGCGGAGTACAGACTTTGCCCGGAAAATAAATATCCTGCGTACTTGCAGGATGCGTGGGCGCTGCTTTGCTGGGTAAGTGAGAATGCGGGTGGGCTTAATATCGACCCGTCAAGGATCATACTTTCAGGCGACAGCGCGGGCGCAACGATTTGCGCTGCGGTGAGCAAGCTGGCGGCGATGGTGGAAAGCTGCGACTGTCCGATGATTTATGCTCAGGTTCTCTTTTACGGGGAATATGGGGCGGTGATGCCGGAGCAGTCGGAATCTATGAAGGAGTTCGGCGGCGGGGACTATGTCCTGCCGCGCGAAATGGTAGATTATTTTAAGGAATTGACCGTGCCAAAGGATTTGAGCGGGGAGGACCCGTTCTTTTATCCGGGCAGGCGCCTTTCGGGGAAGAGCGCCTGCCTGCAGGGAAGGTGTGGTACGGACGAAAGCACCTGTGACCTTGATTTGCGCGCTCTTTCGGGTATGCCGCGCACAATCGTGGTGAGCGCAGAATGCGACCCGCTCCGGGACGACGGCGAAGCCTTCGCGGCGGCGCTGCGCGCCGCCGGCGCGGATGTCACGGACATCCGCGCTCCCGGAGCCATGCACGGTTTTCTCCTGTACTGGCACAAATTCGATTTCGCACGGAAAATAATCAAAGAGATTGGGCAGCTTTTAAAGGCAGCCGATTGCTGACTAAACCAAGCTGAATATAACAGTCTTACACAATAAAAAAGAGAGTCGGCGCGCAGCGCCGGCTCTTCTTTTATCCATTATTTCCTTTTTTCGGTATGTGATTTAATCTTGATTTTCCCTTTTAAGTAATAATCCGCATCCCAAATACTCGCCTTGTCCTTTACCTGCATAATCCAGAAGATACCCAGGATTACGGCAAGTGCTCCGAACATCCCTATCGTTAAACCGATAGCCCAAAGATCTGACCTTATAGCCATGCAAAGGACAATAGGCAGTATCAGCGCGAGAAACGCCAGTGAAAGCGTTTTCCTTGCGCTCATTGGCAGCTCGCCTATGAATTTTCCGGTCTGCCCGTTCATCGCAAAACGATAAACACTATCGTTAAAGCGGGTAGTAAGTAGCCATACAGGCAGCAGTGCGTAGTGAGAAGATTTGATGGAAAGCTGCACATTGCCTGAAAGCTCCTCAAGAATCCTTTTATGATTGAGTTCCTTTTTTGCCTGTGAAAGGGAACTCTTTTTTATACGCTCCTGGGCGCGTTTTTCGTCTTCCTTTGCGTCTTCATCGAGTCTTTCTGCAAGCATTCCCGGCAGATACCCTGCCGAAAAAGGCTGCAGAGCCGACAAATCATAAGGCTCTATATTGTCCATCAAATCGTCTGCAATCCGTTTTGATGCATCAGCCGGAACCTTTTCAAATTCCAGACTGCCTGTCACTTCCTCCGTGAACTGCTCCGATTTTTTATCGCAGGTCACAAAGCTCGCCTCTATTTCCGCAGAACCGTCATAGAGTCTGAATGGCACATAAATGCCCTGAACATCGTCTATATCGAGCTTGCGCCGAAATACCTCCGGCTGCATAAACCGTTTGAAGATATTTCTGTTTCGGTAGCGTTCATATGCAGCGAGTACATCCTCCTTTCCCTTTGCAAAAGGAATGACATAGTCAGGCTTTAAAAGTCCCGAAAGCTGCGCAGGCACCACGGCATTGTTTCCGCAGTAAGGGCATGTCAGTGCCGCCGTTACGCTGCTTGAATACATCTCCGCGCCGCAGGCAGTGCATCTGAATGCGGACAGATTCCCATCGGATATTTTTGATGTCTCATAATTTGAGACAGCTTTTATATTAAATTCGCCCGGCCCTGTTTTTTCGCCGCAGTGATCGCAGCAAAGCATTTGAAGCTTTACGTCAAAGCGCAGCGGTGCACCGCAGTGCGGGCAGCGGACAGCTTCGGCCTTTAGTGAAGTATCAGTCATACATTCCTCCTCACGGAAATATTAACAGATACCATAGTCTTTTGCAAGGCATTTACTACCGCTGCCACCACACTTACTTTTTATGGCAGCAGCCGCACATGGCACAATTTGAGCAGCTGCAGCCGCAGGAAGATTTGCCTTTGCGTCTGTCCACTACCAGTTTTCTGATAATGAGCACAACGACACAGGCCAGAAGTATGCTTATTATCCAATCTGCCATTTTAGTAATTCCTTTCCTTTAATCTCGTTTCTTCTGTGTATTTCTTGAAGAAAAGCATGTAAATCATGACTCCGAGCACGATAACTGCCGCAATCAGACCGATTACATTCACATTTCCGGTGAATAATCCGCCAAACTGGTTAATCATCAAAGCTATCGCATAAGCGAATCCGCACTGATAACCGATTGCGAACCATGTCCACTTTGCGTTGTTCATCTC
>DGGP01000018.1 GCA_002392265.1 Firmicutes bacterium UBA3871
TCAGCACCTCCGGCCAGTGAACCATAGGTGCGCCAATGAACTGCAGAGTGTGGCCGCCGAGCTCCAGCTTGTCTCCCTCCGCCACAGTGAGGCTGCGGCCTGCGAAATCTGTGCCAAAGAAGCCCTTCATCATCGGGAAGGACTTTGCCGAGGAAACGATGGTTGCCTGCGGGAATGCTTCCATGAAGTCGGCGATGCTGCCGGAATGGTCGGGCTCCATATGCTGAACCACGAGGTAGTCCGGTGTACGGCCGCTGAGGACTTCGCGGATATTGCCGAGCCACTCCTCTGTGAAATGGCCGTCGACGCTGTCCATTACAGCGGTCTTTTCGCCTAAGATTACGTAAGAGTTATAGCACATGCCACTAGGCACATCAAACTGGCCTTCAAACAGGTCAATGTCATAATCGTTCACACCGACATATTTAACGGTGATGGTTATATCTTTGAGCTTCATTATTTCTGTCCTTTCCTATTTTGCCTTTGGGCCTGCTTCTACGATTGCCTTGTCCATGTTTGGATACTTCTTTGCAAAGTTTTCCTGGTACATCTTTGCAAGCTTGTTTGCCTGCTCATCGTATGCAGCCTTGTCTGCCCACATTCCACGAGCATCGAGCATTTCATCGGGAACGTTCGGACAGCTGGTTGGATAGTCCACATTGAATACGTCGTGATGCTTGAACTCAACCTTGTCAAAGTCACCGTTTAATGCGGCCGTAACCATTGCTCTTGTGTAGGAAAGCTTCATTCTCTTTGCGCCGTCAGCTGCACTGCCGCCTGCCCAGCCGGTGTTTACCATGTATACCTTCGTGCCGTATTTGTCGAGCTTTTCGCCAAGCATCTTTGCATAAACGCCCGGATCCATCGGCATGAACGGCTCGCCGAACAGTGTCGAGAAGGTAGGCTGCGGCTCTGTAACGCCGCGCTCTGTGCCGGCAAGCTTGCTGGTGAAGCCTGTTACGAAGTGATACATTGCAGCGTTCTTGTCGAGTCTGGAGATTGGCGGAAGTACGCCGAAAGCGTCTGCAGTAAGGAATACCACTACCTTTGGCACGCCGCCCACGCCCGGAATCTGGGCGTTGTTTATATAATGAACAGGGTAGCCGACACGGGTGTTCTCTGTAAGACTGTTGTCGGCAAAATCGAGTTTCCTTGTTTCAGGGTCCATGATAACGTTTTCTACCAGTGAACCGAATTTAATTGCGTTGTAAATGTCTGGCTCGTTCTCCGCGGAGAGGTTGATGCACTTTGCATAGCAGCCGCCTTCGAAATTGAATACGCCGTCCGGTGACCAGCCGTGCTCGTCGTCGCCGATGAGCTTGCGCGCAGGATCTGCGGAGAGAGTTGTCTTGCCTGTGCCGGAGAGGCCAAAGAAGATGGCCGTCTCGTTTGTTTCCGGATCCATGTTTGCGGAGCAGTGCATAGGCAGAACGTTCTTCTTTGTCATGACGTAGTTCATTGTGGAGAAGACGCTCTTCTTGATTTCGCCCGCGTAAGCGGAGCCTGCGATTACGATCAGGTGTGCTTCGTAGTCGATCATGATTGCAGCTTCGGAGTGGATGCCCTCGAGCTCAGGGTCGCACTTAAAGCCCGGTGCGCAGAGGATTGTGTAGTCAGGCTCGCCGTAGTTTGCGAGCTCTTCTGCTGTAGGTCTGATCAGAAGCTGGTGGATGAACATATTCTGGCTTGCGAGCTCATTGATTACTCTGAACTTCTGAGTGTATTTTTTGTCAGCGCCTGCAAAGCCGTCGAACACGAAGATTTCTCTGTTCTGCAGATAAGCGCAGAGCTTGTGACGTATGGAGTCAAACTTTTCTCTTGTGATCGGCTTGTTGACCTTGCCCCATGCGATTTCGTCGTGAACTGCCGGTGTATCTACGATGAACTTGTCTTCAGGTGATCTGCCGGTGTATTTGCCCGTAGTTACGACCAGTGCGCCGTTTTCGCAAAGCAAGCCCTCGCCTCTGCGGAGCGCCGCTTCTGTCAGCTGCGCAGGGTTTAAGTTGCGATAAACCGCCTTTGGCGCGATAATCCCATATTTTTCAATTCCGTATGTTTCCATTTTCTTACCCTTTCTTTTCATCTTCATCATCATAACAAAGTAACCTTATATCTATTTTATTTAATGCTTAATTAATGTTTTCTGCCTCTATTACATAGACGTCGTATGTTACTGTTCCGAACTTTTGGAAGATGTAATAGTCAACCTTTTCAAAGCCGCCGTAGCCAAAGCTTACATCGCGCTGTTTGTCGTTTGCTCTTGGTGTGCCCTGAACCACTGTACCATCGTTAAATACTGCGTACATTTCGTAAGAGTTCATAACATTGATGCTGTGTCCGGTTTCCCAGGAGGTCTTGCCTTTTATAGAGAAGAAATTCGGGTCGGAGCAAAGGTAATAGTAAACCGTGCCTGTTGCATACTGCTTGATTACATTGTAATACTTGCTGCCGTAAGCCTGCTGCTTTACAGGTGCCGCAGGGTCGATAATCGGTGCCTCAGGATAAACTCTGAGCGATTCGACGATCATGCGGGCGAGAACTGCGCTTGCTTCCGCTCTGGTAACTGTGCCGCCCGGCTTGTATGTGCCGTCGTTGTAGCCGGTGATGAGTCCGGATTCGCAGGCCAGTTTTACCTGTGGGCTGCACATTGCCAGGTCAGAGAAGTTTACATAAGCTGCGCTCTGCTCCATCTTTGCGAGGATGCCTTCAGTGTAGTAATAAGCTGCGCCTTCAGCGAAAACCGCAACCTTTGCCATTTCGTCTCTGGTGATGGCGCGGTCGTAATCCTTTGCGGTGAAAATCGCCTTGTCCTTTGTTGTGTCGCGAGTGATACAAAGCTCTGCGGCCTTGTCCATATAGCCGCTTGCCCAGTGGCTGCCTGTTGCCGCTACGGTCTGTCCTCCGTTAGCCAGCTGAACCACTACCTTTACAAACTCTGCAACTGTGATAGTTTTCTGCGGCCCAAAGGTGCCGTCCGGATAACCGTTGATGGCGCCCTTTTCCGCCACTGTCTTTATGTAATTATTAGCCCAAAACGAGCTGCTTACATCGCTGAACGATGCAGTTGCCGCGAAAGAGAAGCTCCCCAGCGACATTACCAGCACCATAACGATACTGATTAATACGGAAACTCTTTTCATAATTTTTGCCCTCCAATTGGCCATTTTTCTGTATGGTCTATACATAGTCAATTTTAATCTAAATTGCTTGAAAATGCAAACTTCTTTTGAGGTTTTGAGCTCTCAAAAAGGCTAATTCGGGGACAGTCCCCAAATTAGCCTTTGGTTTACAAAAGTATGAAAATATAGTGCGCGGCGACGCCTGCACAGAGACCGCCTATAGTATGGCTGAGAATCGCGTGTCCTGTCAGCTCCCGATAGTGGAGGCTGTCCATCATTGCGACATGCGTGCTGAGATAGCCCGACCAGCACATGCATATAGCCGTAAACACTGCGACATCGTTTCCACCGGCAAAGCCCGATGTGATAAGCCCCGGAATCAGCCCTATAGCTGCACCGGCAGCACCGAGAGCCGTGATTGGAACAGCTATCGCTTCTGCCGACGAAAAGCCGAACAGCGGATTCAGAATGAAATCAATTTTGTCTGCGAGGAACGGAAGGAGCGCAACTCCCTCGTACGCCGCACCGGTATAACTCCCTTGTGCACTTGGGCCGTTTGTGAGCATAAGCACTGCAGTGCATATAATCAGCACTCCGGGCACTATGGCAAGCCCCATGCTTACGCCGTTTTTTCCGCCTTCGAGCATAGACTCGATGAAACGACCCCCTACATTACCGCTGCGAACTGCGCGCATTCCTTCCGGAATCTCCTCGCCCGACTGTTTGCCCTGCAGGTCGTCAATCGCGAGAGCTTCGGTCCCATAGAGATGCTTTGTTTTTAAGAGCATGAGACGGGTGGAAACGATGCTTCCCACTATCGCGCCGATATTACCCACAAGCGCTGCCTTGACGTAGTTTTCACCGCTACCGGTGATTGCGCCGAGGCCGATGATAAAAGTAGTAATAATAAGTCCCATGCCGAATGCTGTACCTATGTTGGTAAGCGCCGGCAATTGGTATTTCTTGAAATATCTGCGAAAATTTTTGTCCTCAGCCAATGTCAGGATTGCGGGATTATCCGAAAGATAAGTCGCAAGTATTCCGAGGGTTGCTGCGCCCGGCAGTCCGTAAATCGGACGAATCAGCGGCGAAAGCAGTTTGTTAATCAGGGAAATAACACCAAACTCCGAAAAGAGCCCCGCAACCGCGCCGGTCAGAACGGCTATCGCCATTATGTAAAATACTGTGTTCAGCAACAGCTGATAACCTGTATTCATCATGGTATTCAGCATGTTCGCAACGCCCATCCGCATGCCCAAATAGGAAAAGAATGCGAAAAACAGCACAAGAAACACAAAGGTTTCAAGGCTGACAGCCTTCTTTAAGCCGGCAGACTTTGCGCCATCTGCGCTTTCGGTGACAATCTCCGCGGCGCTTGCCGCCTCATTATGATTATGTAAGCCTGTGTCAAGCTTTGTCTTGCTCTTTAGCGCGTTATTTCCAATGATTTGCATGATCTGTGTGATCGACTCCCATGTCTTTTTTAGATATTAGATACGTATTATATCTTATATCGAGTTATATTGAAATATATCGAAATAAATTATAAAGATTTAGGTTGTATTCCTTAAATTAGTGTAGCATAATGTTTGTAGAACTAAAAAGAATATTTCACATCTTTAGTATGACATTTAGTAATGTATTTGTAATGTAAAAAACGGAGCAATGAAATCCAATGAAAAAATATCAGGCATTTGTTAAAACAGTTGAATTCGGCAGCTTCACAAAGGCCGCCGAGTCAATGAATTATTCCCAGTCCGGCATCAGCAAAATGGTCGCCGAGCTTGAAAAGGAATGGGGTCTAACGCTCCTCGAGCGTGACCGCGGCGGAATCAGGCTGACAGCTGACGGGCAAAAGCTGCTGCCGCTTGCCAAAAAAGTCCTCGAAGAATACAGCCGCCTGCAGACCACCGTCGACGAGCTGAACGGACTTAACGCCGGCATCATTCGAATCGGTACCTTTTCATCGGTCGCAACACACTGGCTGCCGAATATAATCAGACGATTTCAGGCCGACTACCCAAACATCGACTACGAAATTCTGATAGGCGACTACACGGAAATCAACGGCTGGCTCGAAGAAGGCCGCGTCGATTGCGGGTTCCTGCCCCGCACAATGGCTTCGGGGCTCGAGTGCATATCCTTGGCAGAGGATCGGCTGCTGGCAGTCTTGCCGGAAGGCCATCCACTGAAAAGCCTCGCTCTTTTCCCCATAAAAGCCCTCTGCGAAGAACCGTTTATGCTGCTCAAGCAGGGCAAAACCTCAGAGGTTTCAGAGCTTTTGGACGCACACGACCTGCACCCCGACATCCGCTTCACCACACTCGACGACTATGCAATCATGTCCATGGTTGAAAGCGGCCTGGGCATCAGCGTTCTGCCCGAGCTGATATTAAAGCGAAACCCTTACCGGATTATCACCAAGGAGCTCGACGTCCCCGCAACTCGTGATATCTGCTTTGTTTTGCGCGATTCTGCGACCGCACCTCTCGCAGTAAGGCGGTTCAAAGAATATCTGAGGGGGTAAGCCACTGGTCGTCCGGCCGTTCGGCGCCCGGCAACCGGCCGCCAAAAAGTGCTGCGGTTGACTCCAAATGCAAAATTCGCAAATGGAGGCAACCATTTTGCAAGTTTTTCTACAAAAGCGCTCGGTTTTTTGCCAATATAAGCCAGAAAAGTAACATTGAGCTAGCAAACCTTGGTTATTATTACCAAAAATAGAATCAAATTCAATGAAACCGAAAATAATGGTTGACTCCAAATGCAAAATTCGCAAATGGAGGCAACCATTCAATTTTTCCGGCGCGAGATGCGCATCTCGCATCCAGCGCGTCTCGCATCCTGCGCCTCTCGCGCGTCTCCAAATTAATAAATCCTGTGCATCAGCTCGTACGGGCGAGTGTTGTCAACAATAACGCGCGCCTCGCACTCCTTTGTGCGACCGCCCGCATACATAGCCGTGAACACAAACCTTACCTCTTCAGGCGCAGTCTGCCCGAGCAAGCGGAAGGCTCTGTCTTCGAGCCGCCCCTCATACACAGCCTCGCCTTCCGCTGTCTTCCTGCCGGTGTTTCGCAGCAGCACGGTATAGTCCTCTGCTGCGCGGGCTCGAGTCCTGCCCGCAGCCGGTCTCTCATCGACATACATCGTGCAAGTGACGGACTGTACCTTACCGGAAGCCTCAGCCGTCAGGCAGAAGGCTTCGCCCGCCCAAAACACGTTTGTGCCGCGCTTTCGCGGATTCTTCTCCGCCGCATAAGAGGCGAGAGGCGCAATAAAGTTCCCCTCTTCACCGAACTTCGCCATGTTGTAAGCCTTTCTGTTGCTCTCCCACTTCTCCGTATGCGTAACCATCCCCTCTATTTTGGCTCCGGTCCCCACCTTGAAGCGATAGACACCCACACCCACTCCGGTATTATCCCTTACAGTGCAGACAACCTCGTAGCTGCCCTCCTCTGCTGTGAAGGCGGAAGTTGTCTGAACCGGATACGCGCCGCCGGATGCCGTAATGTTCCTCTTGCAATCGGTCATAATCAGCTCGCGGTCGCGATAGACTTCTGTGGTAAGCGAGAGGGTGTCTTTTTCGTTGTCGTCCACCCTTATGAGAATCCTCGTAGAGTCTTCGTCCTTCGGCGCAGCGGGGCTTGTCGAAAGGTTCTCGATCCAAGGCGCGCTTGCAGCTTCGCCCAGGATGTAGAAAGGAATCTCGGCGATGTTCGAAGCCTTGTCGTAGTTCGGATTTCCGCCCGGGCTTATCCCGCGCGAGGTGTCGTCGAGAGCGAAGTATAGAGCGATGTACTTGCCGTCCTCGTAGAACTTGTTTATTTGGCTTCCGAGTAAGTACTGCCCGCCCGCCGCAGCGATTCTCCTCGCCGCAGCATCTATCGTGTAAGCAGTAGGCTCCACAGCTTCTCCCGCTATTCGCACTACTCTCCCCAGCTCGTCAAGCTCGATTCCGGCTTTTGCGTGAGGCCCGTCGTTGTAAGGCTCGTGCGCATAGATCCAGTATCCTGTTTTTGACGGATCGGATTCGTAGTCGGAGTAACTTACCTTCTGGAGAACGTTTTCGCCCTTCCTGTAAACAAGCGGAGCGTTTTCGTCTGCAGTCTTTTCGGTATTATAGCTTGCAAAGCTCTTTATGCCTCCTGACACCGCCCAGTCCGAAAGGTCGCTTTCGCCTATCTGCTCTTCGTTTATAACATAAACCTTTTTGCCGTTTTCCTTGTAGTAAAGGGAAAACTTTGTAAGGTACCAGGAGGATGCAGAGGATGAAAGAGTAAGGGTTACGCTTCCGTCAAAGGTGCGGTTTTCGACCTGCAAATATCCTTCCTTTTCAAAATACTTGCCTTCCGAAAGCTTTGTGTTTTTCTGCCCCGCATTTGTGATAGCCATAGTGAAGCTAATTGCCGGATATGGTGCCTGATTAAGCCTGTGGCTTGCATTGGCAGAGGAACCTCCGGTTGCAAACCTATCTATATTCCAGGTTCTGTCGTCTACTTTTGTGTTGTTGGTAGTTATATTATTATTGTAGTATGAGCCTGTAAATCCGAGAAGCTCCGCATCATATTCAGGCTTTAATGAAAGAGTCCAGTTGTGGGCTACGTAATAGGTCCTGTCTTTTTTTGGGCCGTCAGACCAGGACCTCGTTCCATTATCGTAAACATTAAAGTAATTTGTGATGCCTTCTCCAAAACCGGTAGCTGAGCTTGTTACCTCAATCACCCGTCCGCTTTGCCTTGCGTAGCAAAGTACGGGGTAGTCCGTTTTAAAGCTCCCGCTTACGCCACTTTCGCTTTCAAGAAGACTTAACTCGCCGGACATATTTCTCCCCTGCAAAGAAGCCTTTGGCTCTACAAAATACAAGGATACTTTCTTGAATAACGGAAATGCTCCGAAGCCCGTCATTGAAAAGGTATGCGTCCCCGCCGAAAGAGTTCTGCCCGAAACAAATGTCCCCTCATACTCATCGCGCACGGCCGCATTAATTGTGACTCCGCTACGCGAATATGACTCATTACTTCTATTCCAGTATGCCCCGTCAAGGCTTGCGCTTATCACATGCCAGCCATAGCGATACCACCTAATAAACTCATAATCCACCATTAAAACCGCTTCCTTCCCTTCGGGGATTGTGAAGCTTACAGAGCCCCCACAGGAGCCGGGATTACTTCCCACAGTATATGGCTCTTCCGCAAATGCCCATTTGCCGGGCTTTAGAGTACCTCCCGAATATGCAAAAAATGTATTCGCAGTTTCGCCCCGGTAATCATCATAAATCATATCGGTTATCACATATCCGTTTTCTTCGTCCAAATACTGATGTCCACCTAAAGTCTTGAGACAAGATATGTTTTCTTTAACCGATAATGCACCCGCATTTCCACCATTTCCACCATTCTCATCATTTCCGGTTTCGAAAATGCCATACTCATAATAATATTCCCTGCCATAATCGAGGGTTACATTTCGCATGAGGCTGCTTACGGCCGTGCCGGTTTTTGTAACCAGCAGGGCATTCACATTTTCCTCTTTACTTTTAAAAAAGCCTTTAACCCTGTCTTTTATGCCCTCTGCGCCCTCAAGTATGCTGTAGCCCAGATTAGAAAGCTTTTCCCTTGCAGCCATCCCTAAGTCGCCCAGGCTAACAAAGAGCGCCTTACCAAGCTCTGACGGCTCCTTTTCTCTTACCTTTTTTGCAACCTCTATTTCAGAAACAGAAGCCTCTTCCTTTGGAAGCGCACGGACATAAACCGTTCTTTGATTGTCTGTGTCTGAAGGCGAAAAAGCATCTGCGTTCACACCGACATAATATGTCCCCATGTTTCGCCCTGCTATTTCCGTATTTCCGTTACGGAAGGCATCTGTCGAGATACTTTCTTTCCATACAGTTCCGACTCCCATATTAAAATGCGCTGTATAAGCAAGCGGCCTTCGAATGCTAAAGCCCCATTCCTTTCTGGCATCATGCATTTTATATGGCGCCATCCCCGTATTAATTACTATATTACCCCCGCCATAATCCCATGCTCCAAGGAGCCTGAAAAAGTTCAGCCCAAAGCCGCTTTCTACCACATACACATCGCCGGATATTGTTGAGCTATCAGCATCCTTTAACTCTTGCCCGGTTGATATATCATATACGGTACAAGCATTATATGGCTCTGTCTGACTGCCGCTACTGTAACCATAGCCCACATACTCTATCTTGTCTTTTGCGTTTTTGACTGCAAAAGGAACAAAGCCCGGCTGCATTGCAATGCCAATCACAGGAGATGCGAAAATAGGAGCGTTTGCTACGTCCGCGTAAACATACAGACAGTTATCGTCATATACCAGCACCTTACCATCTATATCCATGCCGGCGCAGTAAACCTTTGAAGCATCTAAGTCTCCCGCAAAAACCTGCTGCTTTATGCTTTCATTTGCAAAATCCAATTTCACCAGCTTTAATTTGTCCCTCGCATCCAAAAAGCAGAGACTGTCGCCAAGTACCTTTGGATTATTAAGTAGCTTTCCGCTGTATATACAGCGCACGCTCCCCCTTTCGAGGCTTATTGAATATATGCCGTCCGCTCTGTATGTGTATACAAAAGCGCCCCTTTGCCAGGCATAATCACCCATCACAAAAGGGATAGAGGTTATATGCGCTCCATTTGATTTTTGAAACAAAAGCGTGCTGTCTCCGGTACGCAAAAGCAAATAGTCACTTTCAAAATACGGAACAGGCCCTGAAGAATATATGCTGCTTTCTCCCCACATTTCCTGCGTAACGGCAGTATTCCATTTTACGCTACCGCTTTTTAGATCATACGCCGTAACAGTAAAGGGAAATGTCACTCCGTAATATGCATATGAGCTTCTTGTTTCATTAACCGAAACGTACCAATTCGGATTCATCACATAGAGAGAATCTTCATCGCCTGCAAAGTAAGCGGCATCCCAACATCCGGTGCTTGTCTTGTACCATTCGTTTGGGGCTGTAGCTCTTCCATCGCCATAGTCAAGGTGCAGCATTTCTGCACCTGCAGGAAGTAACGCACCGTTTCTCTCGGCTGTCCCAGAGACAATTTCACCGCTTAGCTCTTTCACATCCATAAAGACAGCATCTGAAAGAAGCTCATTTTTCAGGCTCTTTATGTCTTCCAGAACCGAGCTGAACAAAGCCCCATCCACCTGCTGACCTCTATATACATAGGTTTCTCCGCTTACCGCCTCTATAGGCTCCAAAGATACCGTAGGGGCAATGTTTACTACAGTCGTCGCCGCGACAGCTTCCGATGATAGATAGTCGGAAGGCGCAAGAAACTCCGCAAGGGTTTCATTTGCCGGAATCTTATCCTTTACTACAAGCTTTACATTTACTCTCCCCACTCCCTCTTTTGCAAAGGCGATGTTCTGGCCCGAGCCAAAGGAAGAGTCCACGTAGCCTGCACTTCCGCTTGTAATCTCTGTGTAAGCCCCAAACACCTCAGTCTTCGGATCGGCTGCAGCATAGCTCCAGGCTCTCTCAAGGCTGTCTCCGTCGGTAGACGACATATCCTTCACACTAAGGCTTGCATAGTTTGTGCCTCTTTCGCGAATGAAGCTGTCTTCAGTCTCAATTGCGGCAACAGGCGGAATGTCGGGAGCTACGTTAAAGTCTCTGCTTACTCGGTCGGTGTTGCCTCGAATGTCCCTTGCATAGATTTCGTAGGTGTAAGGCTCGGTCCCGTCGGCATTTGTGCCGCTTCCTTTTCCTGTAGCTGCGTTATATGACGGGTTCTTTGTGAGAAACTCAATTCGGATATGTGAGTAGCAGCCGTTTACATCGGTTGTAAAGGATGCGGCTCTTGTCTTTATGTTTGCAGTCTCGCCGGATAAATGCCCTTCTTCGAGGATGGTTTCTTCGCCGGTCGCCTTGTCTTTAATGCGAACCCACCATGTATCAAGCGGGTAATTCGGATTTAAGGCAATATCTGCGGTTATTATCTCTTTTCTGTTCTGCTTTTGGTAGCCACCTAAGTTGTGGCTAATTGCCGGAGTCCGAAGCACGTCGATACTCTTTGTGTCCGAATCGTGGAGACTCCTAAAGCTCTCGTTAATTGTTACATCATAAGTTCCCGGCACGGAAAAGCGAAACTCCGTATCCGCTCTGTCAATTCTTGTCTGAGTGTAGTTGCTGTTTGGATTTACTCTGAAGGAGTGGCTTCCTGCCTCGTATATGGTATAGTAGTTGGTTCTGCCCGTTTCAAGGTCTTCCTCCGTAAACTCGCTTCGGTCCTCCGCAAGAGCGGGGTGTCCTTCGTACACCGAAGAAGGAAGACTCCAGTCAAGATTAAGCGTAGCATCGCCGGTTGTCTCAATTCTTACTGTTTTTTCGCAAGTGTCAGTCTGGCCGGAATCTGCCGTTACGGTTAAGCGATAAGTAACTGTCCCACCTTCGGATATATTCTCCTCCTTGCTTTCTCCGGAATTAACTCCGCGGGAATCAGGACCGTTCCAGGTAGCGATAGTCTCGAAGGATCCGGAGCCTATTTTCCTCTCCAGAACTCCTCTTTCGTATCTTAAATCGTCAGATAAAGTGGTAGTATCAGAGACAGTAAAGGAGCGGCCGACCTTGGCAGTTGCCGGGGCCGTTAAAGCTGCTCTGAGGGTGCCGTTTGCTATCTCTCTTTCCTTTTCACAAGTGAATTTGCAAATGGTTGGAGTAAAGATAATGTAGAGCTTTGAGGTATTGTCTGTTGCGTAGTTGTTATATGCAATATTTAAAAGATTAGAGAAGTTTGGATACAGACTTCTGAAATTGGTTTCATTACCTAGGAGCGAGTCAGAGCCGCCAAAGAGGATTGCATTTAAAGCATTTGTTCCATTATCTTGCAAAAATTTATACACTTCAAGATTTATGGTGCTATTCATATTTGCGTTGAAGCTATATGAAAGATTACGTCCGCTGAGTAGTCCCGGAACACAATTTACAGATATGTTATTTGAAGTGTAGTCTCCATAGATACTCTCAAACTGCGGCTTTGTCCAATCTGTACTTTTTAGAACCTCACTCCAAGAAGATTCAACCTCGGACTTTACATTCGAAGGCATATTAAAGTAGCCCCAAGCATTTATGAGCTTGAAGTTCTTGCTTTCACTTGTAATGTCTTTATCCGAGTTTCCCGGAATTGCGACATTCGGAATGCTGACTCTTTCCGTTACTGCCTTTTGCGTTTGAAATTCGTTTGCTCCTACGAACTGAACACCTACAAGGAGATAGTAATACTCGTGAGTATCCGTTATTGTCGATGCATAGGATGAAAAAAGCGGAGCCTGAAAAGCTCCGCTGAGCAGCACTGTAAGTGCTGTTAAAATACTTAATATGCGGTGTGTTTTCTTCATATTCGTTACCTCTTAGCCGGTAGGCTTAAGCATATTCAGTTACTTTAAAGAAAGGATAATTTATTTTACTTAAAAGGATTCTCGTAGATTCTTGGAGTCATTTCTTCTAAATCCTTATCTGTAAAGAATCCGTCATTAGCTATTGATAATGCCATAATGTAATCGAATGTCTTTGCATTAAGAACTGCCGGATCATATGAAATAAACATATGATGTTTATTCGGTATAGTTCCCTCAAAACCCTCGTTTTTAGCAATTACTTTCTTCTCTTTAATTGCTACCATCGCCTTGCAAAATTCATCAAACTCAAGTCTCTGCCTTCCACTAACTGAAAGTTCTTCCTCCCAAATCGCTCCAAGCTTTGTCTTATAATACTTTACTTTGTCCGGGAGATAATATTTGTCTGAAAGCTTATGATCGCCAAAGTTGTCGGTGATGATCTGATTGTTTAAAGCATCCATATCCACAAAGTCCGAAAGGTTCACATACTTATATGTGCCGTGTTCATCTGTAAGCCAATTGGTATCATCTACTGCCGTCTCCTGCTCTTCCTTTGCCCACTCCGGAACCTTCCTTGCCGACTCATCTATGATCCTTAAGATAACCGTACTTGCCTCGGCACGTGTAAGTGTGCCCTGCGGATGAAAGCTTCCGTCTTCGTATCCGGTAATGAGGCCTTCTGCATAAGCCTGCGCAATCTGGTATTCGTTCCTGGTGGTGTTGTCTACATCAGGGATTTTGTCAGCTACCTCTTTCATATTTACTTCGCTGAGGTTTGCAGCATTTGCACAGATGAGTGCCATATCGTCTCTTGGAATTGTGCTCCCTAGCTGCTTTTCTGCTATCTGGCCGCTATGGAAGATGCCGTTTTCTATTGCGTACTTATAGTAGCCGCTGGCCCAGTGGGTTGCATCCTTTGCGTTTGTGATATCATCTGTTCCCTTTACTGCCACAACCGCCATCTTTATAAACTCGCCGTAGGTTACGGTCTTTGATGGGCCAAAGCTTCCGTCCGGGTAGCCCTTTACAATTCCCTTTGCCTGCATCTTTTGCACTGAGGAGTAAGCCCAGTGCGAGGTAGGGAGGTCGGTGAAGGTAGCGCCTCCTGCTTCCGCGTTCGCAAAGCCGGTGCCGCAATACACCGCGCCGGTCAGCGCCAGCGTAAACGCTAAAATAATTGATAATACATTTGTCTTCAATTTCATGTCCAATCCTTTCTGTTTGTCAAGCTACTGCATGTCTGTTGATGCTGTCCGTCGCCGGACACTTGTTGTTCAGGCCCTGCCTCCTTCCAATCGGCCCGCAGAAATAACGAATATAAATAAAACACATATCCATTATACGGGCGGGGCGCGGGGTTGTAAAGTTTCTGTTGACAAGGCCTATGTTTGCTGATAATATACTCACATAAGGAATGTGGTTTTGTGCCGTACGGCTTTTGCCAATGCGGGGTACTACGTTTCTTATATATGAGAAATGTGGTTTTTTACCGTATGGCTTATGCCTAGGCGGGCTACTACGTTTCTTTTTTTATATCTGCAATATCGTAAAGGTACAATCTATTTTCTGCGTCGCACCTAACCACCATCCTGCCTCTGAAATAGTTCTTCCTCTTAATCTCTTCATCTCTTCATTTTCGGACATTACAGGTAATGAAAAACGAACAGTATAGTAGTACCAGCCATTGGCCGCATCATCAACGTGCTTCTCTTTCTTGTTTGCAACATATCTCAAATCCGTTGCAATTTGAATAAGTTCAGGTATAGCTTGTGCAGCATTTGCTTTTGCTCTACCATTGGTGCCAAAAGTTTTTTCGCTTTTTATGCTATGCGCATATTCATCAGGGAAATCTGTACCTATGTGGATAAGAGCTCCGGTTTCATCGATGACATACTGTTTGCGTACAAAGCGCTTTAAATAATTCTCCACGCTATCCCAGTCAATATACCGTTTTCCGCTAAATTCAATCTCCCCTATTTCGACAAGTTTTTTGCCATCTTCATTTTTTTATTATTTTTATTTTTCCCATACTTACTCTCCATGGGGTTGTAAAGTTGCCGTTGACTTTTCAATATATTAAAGTGTATAATGTTTGCAGAGAGAGCCGCAGAATGGTGGCTTACTAAAGAGTTTTGACAAAACCCACTCAGTTGCCAGTTAGTTAGAGTGGGGTTTGTCTATCTTTTGGAGTTTATCATAATGATGACCTCAATGAGGTGCAGCATTAAAGACAATGTCTCGTAAACAGACACCTACAATCTCCTTTCCCAATACCTCGAGGGGTTTGCCATAGGCATCACCTCCTTTAGGATTGAAATTGTTGATTAGTAAGCCACTCTATTTTCTGCGGCTCAGTGCATCTATCATACACACAATAGATGCCTAAAGTCGGATTAAATGGTAATATTTACCATTTCACATATTATATTATATCCCCCACTACTAACAGTCAAGGCTAAATAGGGGACAGGTCTGAGTTCAGCAAAAAGCAGAAAAAGGCGGAGCCAATAGGCTCCGCCTTTACCATTACTATTTCTTTGCACTCCGGCTCTATTCCGCGGCGGCTTCCGCATCACGCCTTTTGCCCGCTTGCAAATACCAGTGCTGCATCCTCGCCGCTCCCCGAAACGTCGATGGTCACATTGTCGCCCTCCGCAATTTCACCACGAATGATGCGCGTTGCAATCATGGTTTCGAGGTTCTTTTGCAGATATCTCTTTACAGGGCGCGCGCCATAGATAGGATCGTAGGATTCCTTTGCTATGAACTCCTTTGCCGCATCGGTAAGCGACAGTGTAATTTCTTTGTCTGCGAGCCTGTTTCTGAGCGATTTAAGCTGCAGCTCGATTATTCCGCCAATCTGTGAAAGCGTCAGAGGACTGAATACTACTATGTCATCCACACGGTTGATAAATTCCGGTCTGAAGTTCCGCTTAAGCTCGTCCTCGACCTGCTCCTTTACCTTTTCGTCAATGGTTCCATCCTCGTGAATGTTGTCGGTGAGGTATGCCGAGCCGATATTCGAGGTCATAATTATTATCGTATTCTTGAAATCGACCGTGCGGCCCTGATTATCCGTCAGTCTGCCGTCGTCGAGCAACTGCAGCAGGATGTTGAACACATCC
>DGGP01000105.1 GCA_002392265.1 Firmicutes bacterium UBA3871
GCCTGACTACGAATCAGTAGGTTGCACGTTCGAGTCGTGTCACGCGCACCAAACCCCCGAGTTTTCTCGGGGGTTTCTTTTTATTGTTATTATTGTCACCGGGATTGTTACTGCGGGACATACTAGGCATACCGGACTATCCCGGGGCTACACTGGACTGGGTCTTTTCATCCCAAAAGCAAAAAATGAAAAAACAGGATGAAATAATTCAGCTGCTTTTTCATCTCAAATCTATAAAAGTGCAAAATAGGATGATTTTTCACAGTTTCCGCCTTTTAAAATTCATCCCCATTTCTAAAAATGACAAAGCAGGATGAAAAAACAAAAATATTTTTCATCTTAATATTTAATAACCTCGAAATGGGATGAAATATGCGCTGCATCGGCTTTTGGCAGCAGCAGTTTTAAAGAGAAAAGGGGGTTGACAAAATGTATGCTAAGATTTAACATCATTCTTGTGCGATTAATGCGGTTTTAGTGCGGTAGTTTGGTTTCATTTTGCAAACCCCGTTCTATCTGGACTGCAAGCACGCAAAACAGAACAAAAGTAGAATAAAGGAACACGGCCGGGTAATGCCCGGTACAGAGGAATGGGGTGAAAGTCCCCGCGCAGAAACGGCACTGTAAGCGTGAATCCGTTCCGAAGCAGCCAATGGCGGCTGCAGCAGCGAAAGCTGACCACTCGCAACAGCGGGGAAGGCAGGAAACATGATGCAGAGATTACTCTCCTATCGCAAGTCAGGATATTCAGTTCCAAAATCAGTATATCGGCGTTCCCGATGTAGTCATTTTTATGTGCTCAAAAACGTCAGCACCGGGGCTTTATGCCCCGGTGCTTTGTTTTTATATATTTATCATTTACGTTTCATAAAGGAGGGACTATATTGGAAATTCAAAATCGAAAGAGGAGAATGCTACAGGCTAAACGGTTGCTCAGCTTTCTCCTGGTACTCGTCATGGCTTTTGCCATGATGCCTGCAAACATATTCGCAATAGAATATGCTCCCGAAAGGGACGGTCAGGTTCGTGTCATAATCGAAAACACCACATATTCAACAGACGACGGTGCACCGTGGGATGGCACTCTGGTCGATACCTGGATAACACTTGATGACGATTCGACCATGATGAGCTGTGTTGTTGAAGCGCTCGAGGAAGACGGCTATGAACAGCAAGGCGCAGAAAACAACTATATCGAAAGTATCAACGAACTGGCTGCATTCGACGGCGGCGATATGTCAGGCTGGATGGGGACGATTAACGACTGGTTCGTAAATCAGGGTTTTGACGGTTTTACCGTTGCTGATGGCACACTTGAGGCCGGCGATGAAATCCGCATCATGTACACCTGCTATGGCTACGGAGAGGATCTCGGTGGCTCATTCATGAACGATGATACCACGCTCAGCGAACTTAATATCACAGGCGGCCACTTTGATCGCGATTTTGACGGTGAAGATACCAGTCCATACGAATTCTTTCTGAACAGCGGCGTTACTGGTATTAAAATCACACCGACAGCGTCTAACAAGAACTTTCTGGTAAGGACATACAAAAACCATTCAACACTTTACAAACGCTCAGCTACTATTCCGGTTTCGGACGGAGACAGTTTTACCATTATCGTAAATGAAGTCGGGGCACCTACAATGAATCAGTGCACCGACTTCACGGAATACAATGTCAGAATTACCGCTCAAAGCGGCGGCACAGACCCTGATCCAACACCTTCACCTTCCGGTATTAGTGCAAGCTTTACAAACGGCAATGCCTCAGATATGAAGCTTTTTGCCACTACAGATTCAGCTATGGCAACCGACCTGCTAGACGGCAGTACTTCGGGTGAATTGACACTTTCTGAGGGCGACTATATCCTGGCGCTCTACAATGATAATGACGCCTGCCTTGGAACTGTTGCAATTACAGTAAGTGAAACGTCTCATGCATTCACTGCTTATTCAGTCAGTGTAGGCTGTGGAAATACCGGCTGGGCTATCGGCACAAACTACACCGTTACGGCATCGGCTATCTCTGCCGGCAGTGCGCAGCGACATATCACAATGGGCGAAAACGGCAGCAGCTTCGTTTGCCTTTCAGGTGACAGCGTAAGCGCAACGCTTATTCCTTCTCAGAGTAAGCAGGCTGCAGGATATTCAAGCATTATTGCGTCAAGCAGTGCAATTTCCGCGTCTAATGCTCACCTTAGCGCAACCTGCGCGCAGGCACCTGTGGAGCATGCGGATTACAGAATAGCTCTTCGCAACACGAAAGCTCACCTGAAGACACTGCCTACTCCTGTTGTAGGCTCTGTAGGCGGTGAATGGCTGGCAATTGATCTCGCCAGAAGCGGAGAAAGCATCTCGGAAGACTACTTTGATGCGGTAAAGACAGAAATTGAAGGCTCTACGCAGTTTGCAAGCACCGGTCGCCTGCATAGAAATAAGTCAACAGAAAACTCCAGAATAATAATAGCTCTTACAGCACTTGGAGTTGATGCAACTGATTTCTACGGCTATGACCTCACGGCAGGTCTTAACCAGCTAAGCTACCTGGAAAGACAGGGCATTAACGGTCCTATTTGGGCGCTCATTGCGCTTGACTGCGGTAACTATTCCATTCCGGAAGGAATATCCAGAGGGGCAATCATTAATTCTATTCTTTCCGAGCAGACCACCGATGGCGGTTGGAATCTTTCAGGTCCTAACGCATCGGCCGACCCGGATATGACCGCTATGGCCCTCCAGGCTCTGGCTCCTTACTACAATACCAATAATGATGTGCATGCAGCTGTTGACAGGGCACTTACTCGCCTTTCAGCCATTCAGTCTGATATAGGCGGATTCGGTAGTATACAAGGCGCATGCTCTGAGTCAGCAGCACAGGTAATTGTAGCGCTGACAGCCCTCGGAATTGACCTTGAAACCGATTCGCGTTTCATAAAGAATAGTTACACCTTAATTGATAATCTTTTGACTTTCCATGTCACTAACGGATTTAAGCATGTTCAGAGTGGCAATTACGATCAGATGGCGACAGAGCAGTCTTATTACGCCATCGTTGCATATGACAGATTTAAAACCAACCGGACAAGCCTCTACGATATGAGCGACCTGACTCTGTCAGCATATCCTACACCGGCAGCAATCACTACCGATCCGGCTATTACTACAGACCCTGCAATAACTACAGGTGGCGCTGTCACTACCGACCCTGCTATAGCCACAGGCGGTGGCGTAAGCGGCGGAGGTGGCGGCACAGATACTCCTGCCCCTGCGGAAACAATCCGTGTTTCCATGCGCCTCATTGGTGCTGAGGAAGCTACTCAGGATGTAAATCTCGGCAGAGCAGCATATCTGCCTGACTATGTTACATGGATAGCTACAAGAAGCTACACACTTCCTGCAGAATCGACAGTTTACGACCTCTGGGTTGAAGCTTGCGGTGACGCAAACATCAGAAGCATAGGCGCTGAAAACAACTATGTTGAGACTGTTTATGCACCAAGTGGTTACGAGCTTTCAGAGTTCACAAACGGAAACCGCTCGGGCTGGATGTACACTATTAACGGCAGACATCCGGGCTTTGGTCTTACGGAGCAGACGCTCAGAAACAATGACGTTGTAATCTGGCACTATGTAAATGACTATTCATATGAGGTTGAAGACTGGTTTGACGATCCGAACTACCCATCCCTCGGCGACGGTACTTACTACAATCGCTGGCTGATGGCTCCTGACAGAGCAGGCGCAAAGGGCGGCGGTATTCCTTTGGGAAGCAATTCGGGAGCTTCAGGCAGCACTGCAGCAGGTGGCGATACAGCCGTTCCTGCTAGCAACGTAAGCGTTGAAGCAACCGCAAAGAACGGCACGGCAAAGGTAGAGTTAACTACGACAAAGATCAATGAAGTAATCTCAGCAGTAAAGAAAGAAGGCACAAAGGCCATCCAAATCGAGCCTACAATCAAGGGCGAAGCAAGCAAGGTCTCCGTGGACATTCCAAAGACCTCGCTTAACAAGATCGTTTCCGAGACAGAAGCGGTTCTTAACATAAAGACAGGCCTCGGCGAAATGAACATTCCAAACGACACCCTGGGCGAGATCACAAAGCTTGCCGGCGGCAAAGATGTTTCAATGAGCATGGAAAAGGCCGATACAGCCACACTTGCAAAGAAGATTTCAGCTGCATTGGAGGGCATTGTAAACGCTGTTGCAGAAGCCTTTGGCGTTGCAACTCCTGCCAATGATGTAACAGCTGAAGAGCTCTCAAAGATTGATACAAAGGGCTCAGTTGCTGTCGATTTCAAGATTACTTCGGGAGCCGATACAATTTCATCATTCGGTGGAAAGAGCATTGATGTAGCTGTAGCTGTTGACAAAAACAAGTTCACGGCCGGTAAGACATATCTCGCATACATCTTCCACGATGATGGACGTATAGAAAAAACCGGTGCACGTGTAACAGGCGGAAATGCCGTAGTTTCAATGCGCAGCTTCTCGACTGTAGTTATCACTCAGGAAGAGGTGAAAACAGTAAGCTTCAGCGATGTACCTGAAGGCAAATTCTACTATGACGCAGTGGCATGGGCTGTTTCAAACGGTATCACAAACGGCATTACAGACACGACATTTGAACCAAACACAGTATGTAATCGTGCGCAGATGGCAACTATGCTTTACCGTTTTGGTAAGGGCGCCGATACAGATAACAACATTCTCTCCAAATTTGTAGATGTAGCTTCGGATTCATTCTACAGCAAGGCGGTTTCATGGGCTGTCTCAAAGGGTATCACCACCGGAACCTCTGAGACAACCTTCGATCCGTCTGCATCCTGCAGCCGCGCTCAGATGGTAACAATGCTTTACCGCTATGCAAAGGCTGCCGGCATCGCAAAGGAGAGCGCAGGCAATGAATTAAGATTTACAGATGTAAATGCAAACTCCTACTATTATGATGCGGTTGCATGGGCCGTTTCAAACGGTATCACAAACGGCATCTCGGACACAGCATTTGAGCCAAACACAATATGCAGTCGCGCTCAGATGGTAACTATGCTTTATCGCCTCAGCGGTTTGAAATAAAGTAAAATAAGTAGTAAAACTTCTTAATTCCATATGTGCAAAAACCAAAGAAAAGCCCCGAAGAGCAAGCTTAGGGGCTTTTCCCATATTATATGAATGTTCTACATTAACTATATATAACTATATATTTTTCTCCAGATTATTCTTAAAGAATTTAACTATTCCTTCCATTATTTCTTCTTTAAGTTCAGACTCTTTGTAGCCCATTTCATACCCGTGACCGTCATCGGTCGTAACCTCGATTGTCAGCGAGTGCTCATAAGCCGCAGCGCACTGAATCGAGGTGCTCGATGTCACCACATAGTCGTCCGTGTTGTAGAGAACCTCTACAGGCTTGTTTCCAAAGTTTTCCCATCCGTGCTCGCAAGGGTCGTACTGCTCAAACTCCGCAAACCACTGCGGCGTCAGCTTTTGTCCCTGCTTTTCCACATAACCGAGTGCCGCCGCGCTGGTCTTCATCTCATCCCATTTTTCCTGTCCGCCCATGTAGTAAATCATCGCGTCCTTTGTTCCCGCAGGCGCAACCAGATACATGCAGGCGTACTCATAGCCGCCGTAGTTTTCGTTTGCCATCATCATTGCGACTCTGCCGCCCATGCTCCGGGCATAAAGCCCTATCGCTGCCTCGTTTATCGTGTAATGCTCGCACATATAGTCAATTGCCGCAGCGAGATCTGCTTCCATGCTCGAAAGGCTGTACATATTTGTCTTTTCAGCCTTTTTGTCGGCTTCCACGCGCGGATCAAAGTCCACCCGCACCGTCGCTATCCCTGCCTCTGCAAGTCTGTGTGCAAGCTCTTCCGCTCCGCCGCTGTTTAATGTCCCGGTAAATCCGTGCCCCATCGCAACAAGCGGCATATGCCACTCGCCCGCATGCTTTGGAAAGACCGCTTCGCAGTAAGCGTAGGTCCCATCGTCATGCGGCAGATAAAAGGTTTCCACTTCAACGCTTTCGCCCGCAGGCCGTAAGAAAAGAGCAAGCACGCCTATTGCAATCACTACCAAAACCAGATACTTTTTCATACCCAAACTCCACTCTCATCACGCTGCTTATGCGCTGCGCCCGCTCGCCTTTCCGATAACAAAGCAAAGGCCAAACGCCAGAAGGTCCGCCACAACAATGGTCGAACCTACAGGCGTTGAAATCAGAATCGATGCAACGATTCCGACGCACGAGCATAAAACAGATAAAATTGCCGCAAATACTATAACCGATTTAAAGCTTTTGAAAAGTCTCATTGCGGAAAGTGCAGGGAAAATTACGAGCGCCGAAATCAGCAAGGTTCCCACCAGCTTCATCGCAAGCACGATAATAACCGCCGTAACTACCGCTACCAGAGTGTTGTAAAACCCTGTCCTGACACCCGTTGCCTCTGCAAAGCTTTCATCAAAGGTCACTGCGAAAAGCTTGTTGTAAAAGAAGATATATATCCCTATTACGATTACTGACATCGCAATGCAGATCCATACATCAGACTTTGAAAGCGTCAGGATTGCAACCGAGCCAAACAGCGTCGAGCACACATCCCCGGACACATTGCCCGAAACCGTAAATATATTCATCAAAAGATATCCTATCGCCATTGCGCTGACGGAGAGCATCGCAATTGCCGCATCCCCTCTGATGCGCGCATTCTGCCCCGCCCGCAGCAGCACCACCGCGGAAATAACGGTAACCGGCACGATTACTATCATATCGCTGTATATATCCATAACCGCCGATATCGCCATCGCACAGAATGCCACATGCGAGAGACCGTCCCCTATGAAGGAGAATCTCTTCAGCACCAGAGGCACTCCGAGCAGCGCCGTGCAAAGTGAAATGAATACACCTACAATGAGTGCATATCTGACAAAAGGAAAGCTGAAATAAAACAGTATGTTTTCGAAAGGAGTCATATCATTCACCTCTCCTTTCCGCCTTTTGCTGCTTTGTCTGGCGCGGCCTGAATATGCTGTATCCGTCGAATGTCATCTTTAACACCTGAGTCGCATAACCGGTCGCGACCTCCACATCGTGTGAAACCATAATTATAGTCAGGCCTTCCTTGCGATTGAGTTCATTTATGATGTCGTACATATTCTTTGTCGCAACAGGGTCGAGTCCCGCAACAGGCTCGTCGAGCACAAGAATCTTTTTTGCGCCGCAGATTGCACGAGCAAGCAGAACGCGCTGCTGCTGCCCTCCCGAAAGCTCGCGATAGCACCTTTTTGTGTACTCCGTCATCTCCAGCCTCTCTATTGCTCTTTTAGCCATAGCATGCTCAGCCTTCGAATAAAAGCACCTGCCGCCCAGTCCCCCGGCAAAACCCGAGATTACAACCTCGTATACGGATGCGGGAAAATCCCTTTGAACGTGAGTCTGCTGCGGCAGATATCCCAGCTCGCTCTGCAATACGCCATCCATAATTATCTCTCCCTCGAGAGGACGCTTCAGTCCGAGTATCGCCTTTATCAGCGTGCTCTTTCCCGCACCGTTTTCGCCCTCTATGCAGAGATATTCCCCTGCGTTCACCCGGAAGTTCATGCGACTGATTATGGCACCGTTTTCATATCCGAGGCTTAAATTTTTGCATTCAATTAATGCCATGTCTTTCTCCTTGAGACCACATTTTTCAATGTTGTTTCTTCTAATTTATATCTATTTTACATCTATTTAATATCTGTCTATCCCGTTTTCCTTTTTTGGAAATTTTCCAGATATTTCAACACGAGCCGGAGGGGTTTAGTCCTTCGGCTCTGTCTGATTGTTTAATATACTTCTTTGATATCGCCTCTGCGATATGCATTGATGAGCTCATTCAGACTGTCTACCTGAGATTCGAGCTCCTTGCCCGAGTCCGTATCCTTTATCAGCACTCTCTTTTTAAGGAGTGCCACAGTTCTGAGGCTCGGATCGTGGAATTCCTGCGTTCCGTCAGGCTGAAGCGGGCTGTAAGGCTTGTGCTCCGCAAGTGCCATGAAACGTGAATTATATATGAAGGTATATCCTGCGATACCTGTATCCTTCTGATAAGCCTTTGACATTCCTCCATCAATGATAAAAAGCTTGCCACCGCCCTTTATCGGGCTCTTTCCGTCCTTTACCTTTACAGGTACATGCCCTGTCAGAACATGAGCTGTTTCGGGATCCAGTCCGAACTCGCGAATTATGGTATCACAGTGTTTTTCCTCTTCGATCAGTGTGTAGTAAGGAACCGAGTGCTCCTTGTGCGTCGCCTTGTCCGCTATGAAGCAGCGCTCGAGTGTGGTCATCTGGTCCTTGCCGAAAAGCGGAGACTTGCTGCCCAGCCACAGATACCACATGAGGTCTCCGGAGCGGCCCGTCTCTTCGGACTCGTCAGGTGTAAAGTAGGCCCTTCTTACCTGCTCGTCGAGATAGTCCATCAGCTGCTTGCCCTTGCAGGTAACGCCGTTAATGGTGACCTCTTCAAATTCTCCGTCAGCTGTCATAGGCAGGCAGCCGTGGAAGAGCAGATTGTTGTTTACTATTTTGTACAGCGCGCCGTGGCTAAAGAGGAATCTGATGTGCTCTTGAAGCTTTTCGCTCTGAACAAACGATGCCTCGAGTCTGTTCATCAGGTCTTCTTCGTCCTTTGTGAACTTGTACGGATCGGCAGGGTCAATCGTAGGGAAGTTGTTTTCCTTGAGCGGATATGTGCCGCTCGGCAGAGTGATCGTGCCCGCCTCGTAGTCTATCTTGTCTAGGAGCAGCCTGTGCTCCATGTGATATTCAGGGTGCGCCATGATGCGCTGACCTTCGACCTTGAACTGGCAGATGCTGATGGCCTTGTTCATCTTTGCGGCTGTACTGCTGGTTACCGGGTCGAATTTATTCTGGTCGAGAACCTTTGGCTTGAAGGCCTCGCACGGGTCGTCGCCGTAAAATCTCTGTGCGAACACGGCAAGCGGCCTTAAGTTTATGCCATATCCAATCTCGAGCATGTCGAAATTGTTATAGCTGATGTTCATTCTCAGGAGGTTTGTGATGCAGGCCCAGTTTCCTATGGCTGCTCCCATCCATACTACGTCGTGATTTCCCCACTGGAAATCAACATCGTGGTAGTTCATCAGGAAATCCATAATCCTGTCCGGATGAGCCCCTCTGTCGAAAATATCTCCTATGATGTGCAGCTTGTCCACTGCGAGGCGGCTGATGGCATCAGCCAGTGCAATGGTAAAGTTTTCGGCTATGTCATAGCTGATTATGGACTTTACGATTTCCATGTAATAGCTGGCCTTGTTTTCTTTATCATCTGCGTGAAGCAGCTCGTCTATGACATAATCGAAGTATTTCGGAAGGTTTTTTCTGACCTTCGAGCGTGTGTATTTCGTGGAAACGGCTTTGCATATCTCAATCAGGCGGTATATGTTCTCGCGATAGTACTGATCCATGTCAATACCTTCTTTTTTGCGCCTTTCGATTTCCGCTTCCGCATTGTAGACAAGTGCTGTAAGTCTGTCTCTTTCCGCATGTGAAAGAGAGTCGCCGTACAGCTCTTCTATTTTGGAACGAATAGTGCCGGAGGCACTCTTTATCATGTGCACAAAAGCTTCATGCTCTCCGTGCAGGTCGGAAAGGAAATATTCCGTACCCTTCGGCAGTGCCAAGATGGCCCTCAGGTTGATAACCTCCTTGGTTGCCGCCATGATGTTGGGGTAATCTTTTGCCAGTAACTTCAGGTACTGTAAATCTGCCATATTCTCTCCTCTTACGTATCTACTCTACTACTGTTCCGCCTTGCCGTATTTGTTGTAATTATTGCTGTCAGGGCTCTCCTTTACTATGTTTGCCCCGAGCGCCGAGAATTTGTCCACAAACCTTTCGCAGCCGCGCTCTATGTGATAAACCTCGTCTACCTCCGTGAAATCTTCGGCTACGAGGCCTGCCAGAACGAGTGCTGCGCCTGCACGAAGGTCTGTCGCAACAACCTGCGTTCCCGTAAGCTTCGCCCCGCCGATAATTGTCGCCGACCTGTCCTTTGTAGTGATATTGGCGCCCATTCGCGAAAGCTCGCTGACATGCATGAATCTGTTTTCAAATACTGTCTCAATGACGGTACTTTTGCCTTCGACGGTAGTGAGAAAAGCCATGAATATGGACTGCATGTCTGTTGGAAAGCCCGGATAAGGCATGGTCTTTATATCGGTGGCAGTGAACTTGCCGCGCGTTGCATCGACTCTCAGACCTTCAAGCGTATCCTCTACGGATACTCCGCACTCTCTGAGCTTTGCTATAACAGGCTTTACGTGATCGGGAAGTGAATTCTTTATCAGAACATTTCCCCTGGTAATTGCTGCCGCAAGCATGAATGTGCCGGTCTCGATGCGGTCCGGGATAACATGATGCGTCGTTCCATGAAGCTTTTCGACTCCTTCGATCTTTATTGTGTCTGTGCCGGCGCCCTTTATGCGTCCGCCCATCTTGTTTATGAAATTTGCCAGATCAACAATTTCAGGCTCCTCTGCCGCATTTTCAATAACGGTGGTGCCCTCGGCCATAACAGCGGCCATCATGATGTTTTCGGTCGCGCCTACGCTCGGGAAGTCGAGATAGACTGTGGTCCCGCGAAGTCTGTCTGCCTGTGCTTCCACAAAGCCGCTGCCTTCGACAATCTTTGCGCCGAGTGCGGCAAAGCCCTTCAGGTGCAGGTCAATGGGTCTGGAGCCTATTGCGCAGCCACCCGGAAGCGGAATGCGCGCCCTTCCCACTCTCGCAAGCAGAGGCCCCATAATTACAAATGATGCTCTCATCTTGCTGACAAGTCCGTAAGGCGGCTCTGTCTCCGCAATTTCGCTGGTGGTTACCGTCAACTTGTTTTGCTCAAGCTCATCCTTTACGTTTGCGCCTATACGCACCAGGATTTGGCTCATAACATCCACATCTCTGAGCTTTGGTACGTCCATAATAACGCACTGCTCCTCGCAGAGAAGGGTCGCCGCCATAATTGGCAGCACTGCATTTTTTGAGCCGCTTATTTCAACCTCTCCCATGAGCGGTCCGCTTTTTTGAACTATAAACTTGGCCATGTGTCCTCCAAATTTCAATACTGACGAAAAAACCTGCCGCACTTTGTACGGCAGGTACATCTCGCTATTTGATTATAGCATTTTCAGTTCCTTTATGCAATCTGCACAAATATTTTTACCTTTAATATTGGTAACATTTTCAACATTGCCGCAGAAAACACAAGCAGGCTCGTATTTTCTGAGAACTATGAGTCCACCATCCACAAAAATTTCAAGTGAATCATCCTTTTCGATTTCGAATGTCTTTCTAAGTTCCTTTGGAATTACAATACGTCCGAGATCATCAACCTTTCTGACTATTCCTGTAGCTTTCATTACATTTCCCTCTTTCCATATATTATATAAAACTCTAGATTTATACTACTATAGTTTAAAAATAATAGTCAAGTCTTTTTTGGGAAATTCTTCAAGTATTTGAAGAAAATATTACTCACCTGTGTATTCATCCTCGAACTTCTCAGCCTCGGTATCATTTTCCTCCGCTTCCGGAGCTGCCTTCGGACGGAGGATTCCCAGATCCACCAAAAGCTCACGCAGCGCACCTACTGCCGCAGCAAGCGTCGTAACCGAACCGACTACGCCCTGCCTGCCCTTTATCGAGCTCGCAACACTTGCAACCACGCCTATTGCGTCCCCAACTGCCGCATCAACCTCTTTGGTTCTTTCCGCTGCAATTGAAGTAATCACCTGAGTATCATCAAGCACAGCATTCGTCTTTTTCAAAGTCTTGATTAAAGTCGCAGTAAGTCTGATTAAATATATCAGCAGCACAATAGCGGATATACCCACTCCGAGTATCAGCAAATCCTTGAAAGTTAAAACTGTATCCATGATTACCTCCCGTAAATATCATTTATCTCTTTTGTGTATTCGCCGCCTGCCTCATGCACGAAAAGTGTGGTGAGAACCTTTAGCTCCGCACCCGCTTCCTTTATCGCATGAATCAGAACAATGTTCGGCTCCGTGCCCGGCTTTGGTGCCACCATTCTCAGCTCCTTTGGCTCAAGCCTGTGCGACCTGAGGCTGCATATTATATCGACAAGACGCGACGGCCTGTGTACCATATAGAAATGCCCGCGCCGCTTAAGCAGTCCGGCCGCAG
>DGGP01000169.1:0-383 GCA_002392265.1 Firmicutes bacterium UBA3871
CAATCCGGAGCCGCTGGCTGATTTTGTCGATGTCGTATGTATAGGTGACGGCGAAGAATTGCTTCCACAGCTGCTCGAAGCTATCAGAGAAGGGAAGAGAGCGGGAATGGACAAAAAGTCGCTCCTGGGCGAACTGAGCGCCTTACGCGGCATATATATTCCTTCGCTCTACAAGCCGGTTTATGCAGCTGACGGTACAATCGAAAAATATGAAAGACTTTCCGAAAAAGCGCCCGAAAAAGTGCTTCGCGCAATTGTGAGCGATCTCGACAAGGCACCGTTTCCGGTCGATACCATCGTTCCGTTCATTGATGTAGTGCACGACAGAGCTGTTGTTGAGACGTTCCGCGGCTGCACCAGAGGCTGCAGGTTCTGTCAGGCGG
>DGGP01000169.1:415-14504 GCA_002392265.1 Firmicutes bacterium UBA3871
CGCGGCTGCCGCTTCTGTCAGGCGGGCATGATTTACCGCCCGGTCAGAGAGAGAAGCGAAGAGCATATTCTCGAGCTTGCCAAGGCCCAGCTGAAATCTACCGGCCACGAAGAGCTCTCTATACTCTCACTTTCGACATCAGACTATTCAAGCTTTGAAACGCTCGCAACACGCATGATGCAGACCTGCGCAAAGGATAACATCTCTCTGTCACTGCCTTCGCTGAGGCTGGACAGCTTTTCGTTCAAGGTTCTTGATGAGATTCAGAAATACAAAAAATCCGGTCTGACCTTCGCTCCTGAAGCGGGAACGCAGCGCCTGCGCGACATCATAAACAAGGGCGTCACGGAAAAAGACATATACGATTCCACCAGGCAGGCAATTGAACTGGGCTGGAACAATATAAAGCTCTACTTTATGTGCGGGTTGCCGGGAGAAACTTACGAAGATCTCGACGGCATTGCGGAAATCGCACGCAATATAGTGGCGATAAATCAGGAAATCAAGGGTGGAAAGGGTGGACGCTTTAATGTAACGGTCAGCGTTTCCAATTTCGTGCCTAAATCACATACGCCTTTCCAATGGTTCGGACAGAATACACAGGAAGAGTTTACGAAAAAACACGAATACCTGAAGGAAAAGCTGCACATTAAGCATGTCACCTTTAATTACCACGAAACCGACACTTCAATGCTCGAAGCAGTATTTGCAAGAGGAGACAGACGCACCGGCAGGCTGCTTTTAAAGGCGCACGAGCTCGGCTGCAAGTTTGACGCTTGGGGCGAAAGCTTCAGCTACGAGCGCTGGCAGAGGGCTTTTGCCGAAAGCGGAATAAATCCGGAATTCTATGCTCATCGCGAGCGCTCCTACGATGAAGTACTCCCTTGGGCGCAGATTGATTCGGGAATTTCTACCGAATTCCTAAAAAGTGAAAACGAAAAATCAAAACAGGGTATTACCACAAAGGATTGCAGAAAAGGCTGCGCAGGCTGTGGTATCAACAGATATACGAATTGCCCTATGGGAGGTGCATTGGTAAATGAGTAAATATCTTATCACATTTACAAAGTCCGGCTATATAAAATACACCTCACACCTCGATATGGTCAGGCTTTTTGAACGCGTATTTAAAAGGGCAGACATTCATTTGTCATATTCTCAAGGCTTCAACCCGCACCCGAAGATGATATTTGCCCAGCCGCTTTCACTTGGCTATACGTCGGAGGCTGAGCTGCTCGAAATAGAGACAAAGGATTTCTTTGAAGCTGATAATCTGAAGGGACTGCTTTCTGAAAGAATGCCAGAAGGTATTGGAATCACATCTGTTGAACAGCTGCCGGACAATGTGCCGAATCAGGCAAGCTATACGGTTGCATCGCTTGTTGAAGCTGCTGATTTTACTATTGAGATTCCTGCACCGAAAGGCTATGACAGAGATATAACCGAAGCTTGCAAGAGCTTCATGGATAAAGAATCGATTACGGTGCTGAAAAAGCAAAAGAAAAAACGCGACCTGAAGGAAGTCGATATCAGACCGCTAATCTTTGAAATTGAAGGCTTTGAAGAATTGATAAAAAATGAGGAAACAGGGGAGGTTGACAATAAAATTATATTGAAAACCAAACTTGCTCAGGGCTCTCACGGCAACCTTTCGCCGGAGCTTTTGCTTCCACCGTTTCTCGAGCACGCAGGAATCGATGCGGAACGTTCAGTCATCGAAATCTGCAGAAACCGCCTAATCCTCAAAGGCTAATTTGGGGACAGGCACCAAACTTCCCAAAAAGCGAAAAAAGGGACAGGCACCAAACTTCCCAAAAATCCAGTTTGGTGCCTGTCCCCTTTTTGCATTGAAACCCGCCGGTTTCAATAGTATCATGATATTACTGAAACAAAGGAGGGGTGTAATTTTGAAAGGGATATCGGATTATTTAAAAAGAGCAAAGAACATGAATTTTTCAGAGGTTCTCATATATGCAAAGGAAAACAAAAAAATCGTGGAAAAGGTTATTCTTGCTTTTCTTCTGATAGTATGTCTGATTCTGTTTACATTCGGAAAGGATGAGCCGGCTGATATCGTTATTGCGAGCAGTAGCGAGACTGAATACGAAGTAGATGATTCGGAGGTGAACCCAGAAAGAATCGCAGCAGGACAAATCTATGTGGACGTTCAGGGAGCTGTACAAAAGCCCGGTGTCGTGGTGCTTTCCGAAGGCGCGAGAGTATTTCAGGCAATAGAGGCAGCTGGTGGTCTTGCGAGCCTCAGTGATACAGCACCACTAAATCTCGCACAGCAGCTTTATGATGGGGACAAGCTATATGTGCCGTTTGTGGGTGAAACGGAGCTTGCACAGGAAAGTGGCAGTGCAGGCAGTGCAGGTCTTGCCGGCAGTGCGGGCTATGCGAGCAGCGGAAACGGTAAAATCAACATAAATACTGCCACTTCGGAAGAGCTTCAAAGCCTCAGCGGCATTGGAATCGTAACTGCGGGAAAGATAATAGACTATCGGGCAAAGAATGGCAAATTTACAAAGCCGGAAGATATAAAAAGCGTCAGCGGCATAGGCGAGCGCACTTATGAGAATATAAAAAACGATATTTGTGTTTAAACTTTTTCAAGCAAACTATTTCATTTTTGTTTTTCTTGTGATAATAATATCCTTGTGCTATAATAAGTCATTGCGTGAAACAGCATAAATGCGCAAAATGTGCAAAATACGCAAAATACTCAGAGAGGAGAAACAGCTATGTGCGCAGATCACAATCACGACCACGACCACAAGCATACTCATGAGCTTGAGCATCGCCATCATCATGCACATGTGCACGATCCAAAGGAAAAAAAGCGCCAGATTAATCGACTCTCCAGAGTTATAGGCCATCTCGAGTATGTTAAGAAAATGCTTGAAAACGACGAGGATTGCTCGGAGGTTTTAATGCAGCTTGCAGCCTCAAGGTCAGCCCTTAACGGACTTGGTAAGGAGATTATAAACGAGCATATGGCTCACTGTATTACTCATGCCATAGAAGAAGGCGACATGGAAATGGTTGAGGAATTTCAGGAGGCTATAAAGAGATATCTTTAAGCCATATCCGACCCAATTCATATGAAATTCAAAAATTACTTGTGAAAAAGTAAACAAATTGCTCAAAAGTGTACAAAAATAACCCCCGGGGGAGTTTCCCAAGGGGGATTTTTTATGTTAGGATGGCATTGCATTGTTAGTGAAAGCGGTAACTCACAATGACAATGCGGAAAGGAAATTATATCTATCATGAAAAGACTTGTATCGATTTTACTTCTGATTGCAATGATGCTTACTCTTGCAGCCTGTGGACAGGATGCAGCTCCTGCGGACAATGATGCAGGTAACACTATTGTTTACGGAACAACGGACGAGTATACCGAAATCAATCCGGCAATCAATGAGCACTGCGAAATCAATGTATTGATTTTTAACGGTCTGACAGCACATGACGCAGATAATCAAATCATTCCGTGTCTGGCTAGCGATTGGACGATTGAAGAAAACGGAACTGTATACACATTTAACCTCAGAGACGATGTTAAATGGCACGATGGTGAAGCTTTCACGGCAGATGATGTTAAGTTCACAATTGAAATGATTCAAAATCCTGATAATGAATCCGAAAACGCTCCAAATTACGAGGATGTTGAATCAATTGAGGTTATTGATAACAGCACGGTAAAGTTCACTCTCAGCGAGCCAAACTACGCATTCCTCGAATACATGTCGATGGCTGTTTTGCCAAAACACCTTCTTGAAGGAGAGGACCCTCACACATCCTCATACTTCTTTAAGCCTGTTGGAACAGGTCCATACAAGGTAGCAGTCCATGATGACGGTCAGTCAATTACTCTTGAGAAGAACGAAGATTACTTCCTGGGAACTCCAAATATAGACACAATCATATTTAAAATTGTTCCGGACAACAGTGCAAAGGCATTGCAGCTTCAGAGCGGTGAGCTGAACTTTACTCAGATCGAGCCAAAGGATCTGGCAACCTTTGAAGGAAAAGATGAATATTCAATCTTTGATATGACTACAGCCGACTATCGTGCAATCATGTACAATTTCAGCGATGACATGTGGATTGAAAACAAAGATCTGATTCCTGCGATCGGTTATGCAATCGACAGAAATGCAATAGTCGATGCAGTAGTCATCGGCCACGGAATGCCTGCATACGGTCCTCTGCAGAGAAATATCTACAACGATCCTGCAACAGAGCTTTATACATACGACCCTGCAAAATGCGAGGAGCTTCTCGCTGCAGCAGGCTGCACTAAGGAAAGCGACGGATACTGGTACAGAAACGGCAACAAGATAAGCTTTACTATCTACGCAACACCAAGCGATCAGGTCAGAGTAGACCTTGCTCGTATTTGCGCACAGCAGCTCCAGGCAGTAGGCCTTGATGTAAGCGCAGACGTTTCCACTTCATGGATCAGCCAAAACAGCGGAATTATAGGATGGGGCAGCCCATTTGACGCTGATGACCATATGTACAAGATTTTCGGTACAGGAAAGGGCGCAAACTACAGTGCTTACAGTAGTGCTGATTTCGACCGCTTCGTAACGGAAGCCCGTCAGAGTGACGATTCCGAAGTACGTAAGGCAGCTTATTCAAAGGCACTTGCAGAGCTTAACAACAATCCACCATATACCTTCATCTGCTATGTAAATGCAATTTACGTGGGCGACAGCCGCATCAAAGGCATCAATCCGAAGACAGTTCTCGGACATCATGGCGTAGGTATCTTTTGGAATGTCTGCGATTGGACAATTGAGTAAACGCTTCGTTGTAAATAATAAATGGTTTAAACGGAAATAATAAATATGCCTAATCTATTAAAAGTTAATGACCTTTCTGTGAGTTTTTTTAGCCCGCAGGGGGAACTGGAAGCGGTAAGAAATGTCTCCTTCTCATTAAATGAGGGGGAGACTCTTGCGCTTGTAGGAGAAAGTGGCTGCGGCAAAAGTGTGCTTTGTAAAAGCCTGATGGGTCTTTTGCACAGCGGTGCAGTAATAAAAAACGGTGAAATCCTGCTTCAGGGAAAAGATCTCGTTAAAATGAGCGAATCGGAGCTTTGCAATCTGCGAGGCAGCGAGATTGCAATGGTATTTCAAGATCCGATGACCTCGCTCAATCCTACACTTACAATTGAAAAACAGGTGGCAGAAGCTGTACGCATTCATAATCCCGGGCTTTCAAAGGCAGAAATCCACGACAGGGTTATACAGCTCCTTGAAAGCGTCGGAATAGGGCAGGCGAGCGAGCTTTGCAAGCTTTATCCTGCCAGCTTTTCGGGAGGAATGAGGCAGCGCGTGGTAATTGCGATTGCGCTTGCAGGGAATCCTAAAATACTTTTGGCCGATGAACCTACTACAGCACTTGATGTAACCATTCAGGCGCAGATTTTGGATGTTCTGAAGGATGTCCAGAAAAAGCTGGGACTTTCAATAATTTTGGTATCGCACGATTTGGGAGTTGTCGCAAAGATAGCGGACAGAGTAGCAATCATGTATGCGGGGAAAATTGTTGAAATCGGTATGGCAGACGAGGTTTATTACGATCCGCGTCATCCGTATACCTGGGGACTTTTACGCACTCTCCCTGCGCTTTCGGACGGCAAGCACGAGCTTTATACGATACCGGGCGCACCGCCGACAGGCATAAATTTACCTAAGGGCGATGCTTTCGCACCTCGCAATCCCTTTGCGCTGCCGATTGACTTTGAAAAAGAACCACCGATGTTTCGCATAAGCGATACGCATTATGCCGCGACATGGCTACTGGATAAAGGTGCTCCTGATATCAGCTTAAACAGCCTGGACAGCATAGTTTCAAAGCAGGAAGCGATGATGCAGCATAAATCCGGCAAAAAAACGGTCAGGGATGAAAATATTCTGGAGGTAGAGCATCTTTCACACAGGTTCAAAATCAGGCGCGGAGTATATGTAAATGCCGTTAAAGATGTTTCGTTCAATATAAAAGCGGGAGAGATTTTCGGCCTTGTGGGAGAATCGGGCTCGGGGAAATCCACGGTTGCATCTTGTATTATGAATATATATTATCCTCTAAAGGGCAGTGTTCGATTTAAAGGCATAGATATTTTTAATCCAAAAGAGGCTTCGAAAAATAAAGATATTTTAAAAACCAAAAGGCAGCTGATATTTCAGGATTCCTCATCGAGCCTTAATCAAAGGATGACAATTGAGGATATTATTTCGGAGCCTATGGTAATAAACAGGATAAAGCCCGAAAGAGGGAGTATGAAGGCAGAGGCGGAATATCAGATGAAATATGTGGGGCTGGATGCCTCATATGCAAAAAGATATCCTCCTGAGCTTTCAGGCGGGCAAAGACAAAGGGTTGCAATTGCACGAGCCGTATCTATGGATGCGGAGCTTTTGGTGGCCGATGAACCGGTCGCATCGCTTGATGCCTCGATTCAGGCCCAGGTGATCAATCTTTTTAGGCACCTGCGTGATGAACATGGTTGTGCAATACTGTTCATAGCTCACGACCTTGCCATGGTGAAATACCTCTGCGACAGAGTCGGGGTGATGTATCGCGGAAAGCTGGTTGAAATCGGCGATACGGCCGAGGTATTCAATAACCCTCAGCACGAATATACAAAAAGCCTTTTAGCTGCGATTCCAAAGCCGGATCCGAGGAGCGAAAGGCAAAAAGAAATACATATTTACAGGGGAGAAACCCATGAATGCGAATAAAAGCGCACGTAAAAAAAGAAAATATAAAGACAAAGCGCTGTACTACCTGAAAAAGCTTGCTCTGTTTGTTATCAGCGTCTTTGTGCTGTCCATAATAGTTTTCTGGCTTTCGCGTCTGACTCCGGGAGATCCGCTGATGGCATACTACGGCGAAAGAGCAAGCCAGATGGGAGAAGCCGAAAGAGCACACGCTCTCACACGCCTGGGACTCGATCAGCCCACACTGACTCAATATATTTACTGGCTCAAAAACGCCTTTGAAGGAGATTTCGGCATTTCCTACAAGTACAAGCAGCCTGTTCTTTCAGTAATTGCGGGCAGACTTCTTAATACAGCACTGCTTGGCGGAATCAGCTTTGTTTTGATGTTTATTTTAGCCTTACTTTTGGGCATTTTTTGTATCTGGCATGAGGACCGCCTTGCCGATAAAATCCTTTGCAAGGTTGGCACCATCATCAGCTGCATACCTGAGTTCTGGCTGAGTTTGGTGCTGATACTGGTCTTTGCGGTAATTTTGCACATAGCGCCGAGCTCCGGAGCTTATACGATAGGGCATTCGGGCGATGTGGCCGACAGAATAAGGCATTTGATTTTGCCACTCATAGCCGTGATACTTAGCCATCTTTGGTACTACACCTATATGATCCGAAACAAGCTCGCAGAAGAGGTGAGAGAGGATTATGTACTGCTGGCAAAGGCAAAGGGACTAAGCAGGCGGGATATAATGTTCAAGCACTGCATACGCGGCATTTTGCCCGCATATTTCAGCATTATGGCCATTTCCATTCCTCACGTTGTGGGAGGCACATATATCGTTGAAATGCTCTTTTCCTATCCCGGCATAGGCACGCTTTCATACGAAGCCGCACAGCTTCACGATTACAATATGCTGATGGTTCTTTGCATAATCACAGGCGTCGTGGTCATATTCTTTAATATCCTCAGCCAAATAATAAACGAGAGAATAGACCCACGCATAAAGGCACGGGAAAAAACGGAAGAAATATATGAAAGCCTCGGAGAGAACGGGGGTGTTATAAATGGATAAGCACTCCTCGCGCAGGCCGCCTGTAATTTCAATCGGAATACTGGCACTGATTTCTCTGGCATGCCTGTTTTCGGAGGTAATCATGACAAAGGATCCGTCATATCTGGATCTTTATAACTGCAATGTTGCGCCAAACAGTGAGTTTCTGTTCGGAACCGACACTCTCGGAAGGGACATATTCTCCATGATTTGGTACGGCGGCAGAATATCTCTTTTTATAGGCCTGCTTTCAACTCTGATTTCCACGGTAATCGCCGTCGTTTTCGGAGCGCTGAGCGGCATGGCACCAAAATGGCTTGACGATATACTGATGCGCTTTACGGAAATACTTTTGAGCGTGCCAAGCCTGCTTCTGATCGTGCTGCTTCAGGCGATATTCGGCGATGCCGGCACTCTCAGCATAGCGGTCGTAATAGGCCTGACAGGCTGGATCAGCATCGCAAAAATTGTCCGTACTGAGGTCCGTCAGCTTTCGGGCAGCCGCTACATCATAGCATCAAGGTGCATGGGCGGCAGCTTCTTTCACATACTTTGGCGCCATTTAACGCCAAATTTTTTCCCGACAATCATGTTTATGATAGTTATGAATATTAGAAGCGCCATCGTTGCGGAGTCGACGCTCAGCTTTATGGGCATAGGCCTTCCGATAGAGGTAATTTCTTGGGGAAGCATGCTTTCACTGGCTCAGCGCGCAATGCTCACGGGCTCGTACTGGATTATCGTGATTCCGGGTGTTTTTCTGGTGCTTACGATTTTCTGCATGACGGAAATCGGCAATTATCTCAGAAAAACATCGGGCAGAAGAGCGAGCAATTTGTAATCCTTTACACTTGTTTAACAAACGCTTTTATAGTATAATAAGCCATACTGTTTAACGTTAAAGGGGAGACAATTTATGGCAATTACAAAAGAAATGATTGACAGAATAAACGAGCTGGCCCATAAAAAGAAAGCAGAGGGACTTTCCGCCGAAGAAATCGAGGAACAGGCAGCACTCAGAAAGGCCTATCTTGAAGGCTTTAGGGCTAATTTAAAGGCGCAGCTCGATAACATCGAAATCGTGGATTAATAAAGCGAATTCAAAGCTTATTAATTAAACATGTTTTTGGCAAAATTTGTTTACAGATGCCGTAGTATGTGTATAAATACTACGGCACTTTTTATTTGCCTTTTATTGAAACGGGTAAATATTTTACGGTTTACAATTACAATGAAAAGAGGAAGATATATGCGACAGGTTTACATGGATTATTCAGCAACCACGCCGGTTAAAAAAGAAGTTCTTGACGCTATGATGCCATACTTCACCGAGCACTTCGGAAACCCTTCAAGCCTTTATACCTACGGCCTTGAAGCAAAGGATGCCATCACAAAGGCCAGAGGACAGCTCGCCCACCTGATTGGTGCAAACCCTGATGAGGTTTACTTCACCGGCAGCGGCTCCGAAGCTGATAACTGGACACTTTTTGGTGTTACAGACAAGCTTGCCAAAAAGGGCAACCATATTATTACAACTCAGATTGAACATCACGCAATACTTCACAGCTGTGAGTTCCTGCAAAAGCACGGCGTTGACGTTACTTACGTAGGAGTCAATCCTGACGGCACAGTAAAGCTCGACGAAATCGAAAAGGCTATAACCGACAAAACCGTTCTGATCAGTGTAATGCTGATTAACAACGAAGTAGGAACCATTCAGCCTGTAAAGGAAATAGCAGAAATCGCTCACAAGCACGGTGTGCTGTTCCACACAGACGCAGTCCAGGGCCTCGGCAATACTCCGATTAATGTTCATGAAATGGGTATTGACCTGATGAGTATGTCGGCTCATAAAATTTACGGACCAAAGGGCGTGGGCGCTCTTTACATGAGAAAAGGCGTTAATGCTTCCAACTATCTTCACGGCGGTGCGCAGGAAAGCGGACATAGAGCTTCCACCGAAAATCTCGCCGGTATCGTGGGATTTGGCAAGGCTGCCGAAATGGCAGAAGCAAATCTCGAAAACCACATCAAGAATTGCAGCGCTCTGAGAAACTACCTGATCGAACAGGTTACAAAGACAATTCCGGGCACGACCGTTAACGGCACCATGGAACACAGACATCCGGGCAATGCAAATATTACATTTGAATATATCGAAGGCGAATCGATTCTTCTGATGCTTGACAGCGTTGGAATTTCTGTTTCAACAGGCTCGGCCTGCTCGAGCAAATCGTTAAAGCCGTCACACGTTCTGACAGCTATGGGCGTTCCTGTGGAGAAGATTCACGGAACAATCAGATTCACAGTCGGTGATTTTACTACAAAAGAGGATATCGACTATGTAGTTGAAAATCTCGCAAAGATTGTTGCAAGACTCAGAGAAATATCATCTGTTAACGAAAAGAAAGGTTGGTAAAAAAATGGCTTTATATAACGAAACAGTAATGGATCATTTCATGAATCCGAGAAATGTCGGAGAAATCGAAAACCCGGACGGTAAGGGCGTTTACGGCTCACCTGTCTGCGGAGACATGATGCAGATTACCATCAAGGTTGACGATAACGATGTTATCACAGATGTAAAGTTCAAAACCTTCGGCTGCGGCAGCGCAATCGCTTCTTCATCGATGGCAACAGAGATGATTATCGGTAAGACAGTCGATGAAGCTCTGGCAGTTACAAACAAGCAGATTGTTGAGGAGCTCGGCGGACTTCCTGCCGTAAAGCTCCACTGCTCAGTACTCGCCGACCACGCTATCAAGTGCGCAATCTATGACTATGCGCAGAAGCACGGCAAGACCTACAAGGGCCTCGAAGGCTTCGATCCTAACGCAGACGATGACGACGAAAACCCTGAAGGCTGCGAGGGCCCGGGCTGCAAGGCATAGAGCACAGCATGACAGCATGATACTGAAAAAAGACATAAGCGCACCAAAATTTAACATTGACGAAGCTCTGCGCTACGCGGGGACGAGAGGAATTGCCGATCCCGGCACGAAGAGCCTCGCGCTCGACTGCTTTAACGAAGCTGCCGGTCAGATCTCCTACAAGGTCTGCTACAGCTTCTTTGATATAAGCGTAAGCCTTTCCGAAGTCACCTTTGCAGGCAAGTGGCGGACTGACTCAAAAGCTTTGAGGGGGCTGCTGCAAGGCTGCGACGAGGTGATAATCTTTGCCGCAACAGTGGGAGTGGGGCTTGACAGGCTTATCACAAGGTACGGAGATATCGCTCCGTCGAAGTCGCTGATGATGCAGTCGATTGGTGCCGAGCGCATTGAAGCTCTGTGCGATGAGTTTTGCAACGAAATGGATGCGGAGCTTTCAGAGTACGGGAAACATCTCACGCGCAGGTTCAGCCCAGGGTATGCGGATTTGCCGCTCGAGTTTCAGAAAACGATATTCAGACTGCTCGAGCCGGAAAAACATATCGGACTGACACTGAATGACAGCCTCCTGATGACTCCTTCAAAGTCCGTAACGGCAATTGCCGGCGTTTCAAACCACGCTACTTGTTATTTTGAAAACGGAGACAGCAAATGCAAAACGTGTGCGAAAACAGACTGCGCCTATAGGAGTAGTTTATGACGAAGCATCTGCGTTTATGTGGAAGTTTGCAAAATTAAAAGTTAAATACTTGACTTTTAATGTTTATTGATGTATATTAGCTATAATTTGAAGAAAGGAGAAACCGGATGAGTCTTATTAATCTTAGCCTCGCTATGATGATGGGAATGATGATGTGCATGGCCATGTATGGCATGTGCATGTTTTCACGTGTTCTCATTCGAAACGGTTTCTCTAGTCACAAGGCAGCGTTATAGATTGTAAATCTTAACATAATGTAAATGTGCGGAAGCTCTTTCGAGTGCTTCCGCTTTTTTATTATCAATAAGTAATTATCAAAGATGAGGTGTAGTTATGAAAATCAGTAAAATCTTAAACAAAGAGGCGTGTAGTATCTCGTTTGAGGTCTTTCCCCCTAAGACTGACGCTTCGCTTGAAAGCGTCACAAAGGCGACAGAGGAGATTGCAAAATTAAAGCCGAGCTATATGAGCGTGACCTATGGGGCAGGCGGTGGAACGAGCCGTTATACCATAGACATTGCAGAGAATATCGAGAAAAATTACAGTGTTCCGATGCTTGCTCATCTTACCTGTGTATCAAGCGATAAAGCAACTGTAGAAAAACGCATAACCGAAATTAAAAGGGCAGGGATACAGAACGTACTTGCTCTTCGCGGAGATTTAACTCCGGAGCTCGAGAAATCTGACAGAAGCAAGTGGGAATATCATCACGCAGTAGAGCTTGTCAGAGATATAAAGCGCCTCGCACCTCAACTGTGTGTCGGCGGTGCATGCTATCCGGAGGTTCATCCGGAAAGCCGCACCCAGGCCGAAGATATAAAGCACCTGAAAGAAAAGGTGGACGCCGGATGTGAATTCTTGACTACACAGATGTTTTTTGATAATAATTTATTATACAACTTTATGTACAAAATCAGGGCAGCAGGAATAGATGTACCTGTAATTCCGGGCATAATGCCGATTACAAACGCAAACCAGGTAGAGCGCGCCATCAAGCTTTCAGGCTCGTTCATGCCTCAGAGATTCAAAAGCCTCGTCGACAGATTCGGCGACAATCCTGCAGCGATGAAGCAGGCGGGAATCGCCTATGCGACAGATCAGATTATCGATTTATATGCAAACGGTATAAATCATGTACATGTATATTCAATGAACAAACCGGATGTAGCGGAAAAGATACTTGAAAACCTCAGCGATATCCTCGGAGAGAGGTATTCTTATTTCGAAAAGACCGCAATTTAGAAACACTTTAAGGGAAAAAACAAAAATGGACGTCACAAATTATCTCAAAAACAATATCGTTATACTCGACGGAGGAATGGGGACACTGCTTCAGGAAAGGGGCTTAAAACCCGGCGAGCATCCTGAAAGATGGAATATTTCGCATCCTAACGATACTGTTACCATACATAAAGCATATTACGAAGCGGGTTCAAACATCGTAAACACCAACACGTTCGGAGCAAACAGCCTGAAGTTTGAAGACAGTGAGCTCGAAGAAATAATAGGTGCCGCAATACTGAATGCTAAACGGGCGAGAGAGGAAAGCACCGGATCGCATCCCAAATATGTTGCTCTCGACATAGGCCCATGCGGCAAGCTATTAAAGCCGTATGGCGATCTCGATTTTGAAAAGGCAGTTGAAATTTTTGCAAAGATAGTGCGCCTCGGCGTAAAATACAGAGCAGACCTCATTACAATCGAAACAATGAACGACAGCTATGAGACAAAGGCAGCTCTGCTTGCAGCAAAGGAAAACTCAGACCTGCCGGTAATTGTCACAAATGCCTTTGGCGCTGACGGCAAGCTGATGACCGGCGCTAATGCCGAAGCCATGACAGCAATGCTTGAGGGCATGAGAGCCGATGCCATTGGCGTAAACTGCTCACTCGGGCCAAAGGAGCTGCTGCCCGTAATTGAGTCATATCTTAAGTACGCATCTGTTCCGGTAATATTCAAGCCAAACGCAGGCCTTCCGAAAATTGAGGGAGGAAAGGCAAAATATGACGTGAGTGCAGATGAATTTGCGGGCTACATAAAGACTGCCGTGGAAAAGGGTGTCAGAATCGTGGGCGGCTGCTGCGGCACAACGCCTGAATATATCAAGGCAGTTGCAGATGCGATAAGCGGGCTTGCACCGCTTGCTGTTTCGGACAAGGGCCGCACGGTGGTATCTTCATACACTCACGCAGTGACATTCGGCGGACGGCCTGTCATCATAGGCGAGCGCATCAACCCAACCGGCAAGAAGCGCTTCAAGCAAGCACTGATTGAGGGCGACATCAGCTACATTCTCAGCGAAGGCATAGGCCAGCAGGAAAAGGGCGCAGATGTTTTGGATGTTAACGTGGGGCTACCGGATATAAATGAACCGGAGCTGCTTTTGAAGGTTACGGAAGAGCTTCAGGCTGTTATAAATCTGCCTCTTCAGTTAGACACGGCAGATGCGGAGGCTATGGAGAGAGCCTTAAGGCACGTAAACGGTAAAGCGTTGATCAATTCCGTGTCCGGCAAGGAAGACAGCATGCGTGCAATCTTCCCGCTGGCAAAGAAGTACGGCGGAGTAGTAATTGCGCTTACACTGGATGAAAATGGAATACCGGAGACAGCAGAGGGGAGGCTTTCCGTAGCGCGGAACATCTTAAAGACAGCTGCGGAGTACGGGATTGCGTCAAAGGACATAATTTTCGACCCTCTGACGCTGACCATCAGTGCA